>CALMYM010000163.1 GCA_937873675.1 uncultured Alphaproteobacteria bacterium
GGCCTCGGCGAGGCAAGTGGCGGCGGCCGCCACCGGCGGGACCGCGGCCACCGGAGGGACCGGCGCCATCGGGGGGACCGGCTCTGTCGTGGGCGTCGGGCTGGGCACCTGGCTGGGCAAGGGCAGGCCCCGCCTCTACGGCGACTTCTACCACTTCCCCTTCCTGGTGTTCCGCATGGAGGTGAGCACCTGGATCATCGCGTTGACGGTGACCCTGACGGCGGCCTTCGGCGGCGCGGCGGCCGCGGTGGCGGCGGTGGTGAAACTGCCGCCGGCGGTGGCGATGCACCCGCCGGCCCCGGCGTGTTACCGCCACGGCCTCGCCGATCGCATCTACCGGCTCCTCGCCGTGCGCCAGACCCTGGTGATGGTCGTCCGCCACATCTTCCACAAGCCGATGCGCAGCCTCGGCTCGATCTTCGGCATCGCCCTGTCGGTCTCGGTGCTGGTCGGCACATTGTGGGTGTTCGGCTCGACCGAGCTGATGATCGACGTCACCTTCAATCGGGCCAACCGCCAGGATTCGAGCATCGGCTTCGCCCGCGAGCGCTCCTGGTCGGCGCTTTCCGACGTCGCCGCCTTGCCCGGCGTCCTCACCGTCGAGCCCTATCGCTCGATACCCGTGAAGATCCGCAACGGCGCCGTCGAGCGCCGCGTGGCGATCTCCGGCAAGCCGCGCGGCGGCGATCTCTCGCGCGTCCTCGGCCCCGGCTTCGTGCCGGTCACGCTGCCCGAGGAGGGTATCGCGCTCTCCGACATGCTCGCCCGCATCCTCCATGTCGAGGTCGGCGATCTCGTCGAGGTCGAGCTTCTGGAGCGTGACCGCCGCCGGGTCGAGATACCTGTCACGGTGATCATCGAGGGCTACCTCGGCCTCGACGCCTACATGGATCTCGCCGCCGCCAATCGCATGATGCGCGAAGGTGCGCTCGTCGACGGCGTCCACGTCGCCTACGACGAGACGAAGCGGGAGGCCTTCTTCGAGAAGCTGAAGACGACACCGGTCGCCGGTTTCGTCACCCTGCAGCGCATCGCCCTGATGAAGTTCCGCGAGACCCTGGCGGAGAACATGTACATCATGATCGCCGTCTACGTGTCGCTCGGGATGATCATCGCCTTCGGCGTGGTCTACAATTTCGCCCGCATCTCGCTCTCCGAACAGGGGCGCGAGATGGCGAGCTTGCGCGTCCTCGGCCTGTCGCGCGGCGAGGTGTCGGGGATCCTGCTCGCCGAACTGGCGCTGCTGACGCTCGTGGCCCAACCGATCGGCTGGGTGATCGGCCGCGGCATCGCCGAGGCGATGGTGCGCGCCTTCGAGAGCGAACTCTATCGGGTGCCGATCGTCGTTCTGCCCGAGGTCTACGCCGAAGCGAGCGCCGTGGTGATCCTCGCCGCATTCGTCTCCGCTCTGGTGGTGCGGCGGCGGGTCGACCGGCTCGACCTCATCGAAGTGCTCAAGACGCGAGAATGAAAATGGCGAGCGGCTGGACGAGACGACTGGTGTGGACCGCGGCGGCGCTCGGCGTCGCCGGCGCCTTCGCCTGGGCGCTGTGGCCGAGCCCGGTCCTCGTCGATCTCGCCACCATCGGCCGCGCCACCCTCGAGGTGACGGTCGAGGACGAGGGCGTCACCCGCATCCGCGACGTCTACACCGTCTCCGCCCCGACCGCCGGCAAGATGCTGAGGAGCCCGCTCACCGTCGGCGATCCGGTCGTCGCCGAGAAGACCGTCGTCGCCCGCTTCGAACCCGGCGATCCGGTCTTCCTCGACGCCCGCACCCGCCGTGTCGCCGAAGCTGCGGTCGAGGCGGCGAAATCGGCGGTGTCGCTCGCCGAGGCACAGGTCGATCAGGCGCGCTCGCAACTCGCCTTCGCCCGCAGCGACCTGCGCCGCGCCACCGAACTCGCCGAACGCAACACCATCGCCGAGCGCAGCCTCGAGAAGGCCCGCCTCGACGTCGCCACCGCCGAGAGCGCGGTCGCCTCGGCCCTCGCCACCCTCGACGTCCGCCGTCGCGAGGCGGAGAGCGCCAAGGCGCAACTGATCCAGCCGGGGCAGGGGGGCGAGCCGTCGTCGGCCTGCTGCATCGACGTGCGTGCGCCGGTCAGCGGCCGTGTCCTGAAACTCATCGCCGAGAGCGAGCAGGTGGTGCCCGCCGGCAGCCCGCTGGTCGAGATCGGCGATCCGCGCGATCTCGAGATCGTCGTCGATCTCCTGTCGCGCGACGCCGTCCGCGTCGAGCCGGGCCAGACGGCCCGCATCGAGAGTTGGGGCGGAGAGCCGATGCTCGCCGCCAAGGTGCGGCGGGTCGAGCCGACCGCCTACACCAAGGTCTCGGCGCTGGGCATCGAGGAGCAACGGGTGAAGGTGGTGCTCGACTTCGTCGATCCGCCGGAGAAATGGGCTCGCCTCGGCCACGTCTTCCGTGTCGTCGCCCGCATCGTCGTGTGGCGCGGCGAGAATGTCGTCACCGTGCCGATCGGCGCACTCTTCCGCTCGGGCGAGAGCTGGGCGGTGTTCACCGTCGCCGACGGCCGCGCCAAACTGAAACGCATCGACATCGGCGAACGCAACCAACGTTTCGCCCGCGTCGTCTCCGGTCTCGCCGAGGGCGAGAAGGTCATCCTCCACCCGAGCGATTCCGTCCGTGACGGTGTCCGCGCCGACCAACGGCCACAGTGAGCGACGGGGAGGGGCTCATACCATCGGCCATTGAAAATGACCGATGGTATTCCGGACGCGGATTTCTCATGCCTATGATGCAAATGAGAAATTCGCGTGCCTTCAAAGGCCGGGTGCGTCAGCACCTCCGGCCTTTGGTATCAGTCCCCGTCGCCGAGCAGGAAGGCGAGCATCAGGTCGCGCACCTCGCGGAACATGTCGGCACCGGTGATGGTGCGGCAGCCGAGCGCCCGCGCCCGCTCGATCAGCGGCGGCACCTTCGGCTCGGTGACGACGCAGCCGACGAACATCGCCGAGGTGAGCCCCGAGCCGTCGACGGGGAGGGGGTCGCCCGCCCGCATGCCGAGCGGCGTCGCGTTGAGCACCACCTCGAAGCCGCGCGGATCGCCGCTGCCCGCCT
>CALMYM010000164.1 GCA_937873675.1 uncultured Alphaproteobacteria bacterium
CGGATCCACTTGATGTCGTGCATGGGGACGTCCTCGGAAACGAACGCATATGTGCGGCGCGGCCCGCCGATGGGACGCGGCGGGCCGGACGAGGAGAAGCGGTCGCGAGGCTCAGGCTTCGGGCGTTTCGCCCTCTGCGCTCACGTCCTTCTTCCGCTCGACCCACTTCACCGCGAAGATGGTGAGTTCGTAGAGAAGGATGGAAGGCAGGGCAAGCGACAACTGCGACAGCGGATCGGGCGGGGTGAGGACCGCCGCGACGATGAAGGCGACGAGGATCGCCCAGCGCCGCTTCTCGCGCAGGAGGGTCGAATCGATGATGCCGATGCGGGCGAGGAGCGTCAGCACCACCGGCATCTGGAAGACGATGCCGAAGGCGAAGGTCAGCCCCATGATCAGCGACAGGTATTCCGAGACCTTGGGCAGCAGCTCGATCTTGATGCCGTCGCCCTCGGTCTGCTGCATGCCGGCGAAGAAGCCGAGCACCATCGGCAGCAGGAAATAGACCAGAGTCGCGCCGAACATGAAGAACACCGGCGTGGCGACCAGATAGGGCAGGAAGGCCTTGCGTTCGTGGCGGTAGAGGCCGGGCGCGACGAACTTGTAGATCTGCGCGGCGATGATCGGGAAGGCGATCACCAGGGCGCCGTAGAAGGCCACCTTGATCTGGGTGATGAAGAACTCCTGCGGCGCGGTGAAGATCATCGTCGCCGGTTTGCCCGTCATCGAGCGGATGACGTAGTCGTAGGGCCAGACCAGGAAATTGTAGAGCGGCTTGGCGAAGGCGAAGCAGACGAAGAAGGCGACGACCAGCGCGGCGAGCGCCCGGATCAGCCGCGACCTCAGTTCGACCAGATGCTCGATCAACGGCGCGCGCGAGGCCTCGATGTCGTCCTCCTCGCTCATGCGCCGGTCGCCTTCTTGTCGGTTTCGATTTCGGATTCGGCCGGGGCGGGCGCCTCGGCCGTCTCGACGGCGGCGGGCGCGGGTGTGGCGGCCGGCATCGGCGCCGGGGTGAGGTCGAAGACGGTGTCGTCGACCTGCGGCGCGGCGGCGTCGATCAGCTTCTCGGCCTCGCCGGTGGTCAGGCCCGCCTCTTCGGCGGCGGTGAAGGCCGACATGCCCGAGCCGGCGCCGGAGGGTCCGCCGGCCCAATCGGCTTCGACGGCGCTGCCGACGCGTTTCACGTCGTCGCCGATCGAGGCGAGCTGGTCGGTCACCAGTTTGGTCGGGTTGAGCGAGCGCAGATCGTCGACGCTCTTCTTGACGTCCTCGAGCTCGGCTTCGCGGATGGCGTCGTTGAGCTGGCCCTGGAACTCGGACGCCATGCGGCGGGCCTTGCCGACCCACTGACCGACGGTGCGCAGCAGGGTGGGCAGTTCCTTGGGCCCGACGACCACCAGCGCCACCACGCCGATGATCACCAGTTCGCTCCAACCGATGTCGAGCATGTCGTCCGCACCTGGGATCGGTCGACGGGCGCTTCGGCGCGTCGGTCCGTCCGGCTCGAGAAAAGAGGCCCCGAGCGGGGCCTCCTACAGGGTCGACCGCGGAACGGCGACGCCGCTCCGGCCGCCGTCAGTGGGCGGTCTTGGACGGATCGTTCGCGACCGGCTCGCCGGGCTTCGATTCGATCGTCTTCGGCGGCGCCGGGGGCGCGGCCGGCGTGTCGTCCTCGGCCATGCCCTTCTTGAAGCTCTTGATGCCCTTGGCGAGGTCGCCCATCAGGTCGGAAACCTTGCCCTTGCCGAACAGGAGCAGCACGACCACGACGACGATCAACCAGTGCCAGATACTCAACGAACCCATTACAGACGTCTCCTGCGGCCGTCCTCGGCCGTCTTCGGCGAGCCCCCACGGCAGTGCGCCGCACTATGGCAAAAAGGATATCCCCCCGCAACCGCGCGCGAGGCGCAGGGTCTCGGCGAGGGAGAGTGTGGTGAAGGCGATCAGTCGGCCTCGCGTTCGCGATCGTCCTCGTCGACGTCGGGGTCCTCGGTCTCCGCCATCTCCAGGAGATCCGTCGCATCGAGCGGGTCCTCGTCGGGGGTGAGGGCCGAGTCGTCGCTCGGCAGCGGCACGGCGAATCCGGCGGGGATCTGGCCTTCGAGCAGGCCGGCGCCCTTCAATTCTTCGAGACCGGGCAGGTCCTGGATCGCCTCCAGGCCGAAATGGACGAGGAAGGCCTCGGTGGTGCCCCAGGTCACGGGACGGCCGGGGGTGCGCCTGCGGCCGCGCATGCGGATCCAGCCGCTCTCGAGCAACACGTCGAGGGTACCCTTCGACATCTGCACGCCGCGGATCTGTTCGATTTCGGCGCGAGTCACCGGCTGGTGGTAGGCGACGATGGCCAGCGTCTCGAGTGCGGCGCGGCCGAGTTTCTTCGGCTCCACCGTGTCGCGGGAGAGGCGGGCGGCGAGGTCGGCGGCGGTGCGGAACTGCCATTTGCCGGCGACGCGCACCAGCTCGACGCCGCGTCCGGCGTAGTCCGCTTCGAGCCGGGCCAGGACGGCGGCGAGGTCGACGCCTTCGGGGAGTTCGGCGGCGAGATCGTCCTCGCCGACCGGCTCGGCGGAGGCGAAGATCAGTGCTTCGACCAGCCGGCGGGCGGTCGCCTCGCGCTCGCGCGCGTCGAAATCGCGATCGTCGTCGAGATCGTCTTCGTCGAAGAGATCGCTCACCGGTCGTCCTCCATGGCCTCGGTCACGTCGTCCGCCTCGTCGGCGCCGGGGATGCGGGCGCGGGCGTGCAGCGGCGCGAAGGCGTTCGTCTGGCGCAGTTCCATCCGCCCCTCGCGCACCAGTTCGAGGCTCGCCGAAAAGGTCGAGGCGATGACCGTGGCGCGCATCTCGGGGGTGAGGAAGTCGGAGACGAGGCTCTCGATCGGCGTCCAGTCGGCGACCCGGCCGATCAGCCGTTCGAGGATCTCGCGGGCGTCCTGGAGGCCCCACACGGCGCGCGCCGCCACCCTGACCGAGGTGATCATGAAGCGTTGGCGCTGCGCGGCATAGGCGGTGCGGAGGCTGTAGAGGCTCGCCCTCCCTTACGCCCTGGCCAGCACCCCCGGCACCCCCGGGGGGGC
>CALMYM010000165.1 GCA_937873675.1 uncultured Alphaproteobacteria bacterium
TTGGTGTAGATCTCGGTGGTCGCCGTATCATTAAAAAACACCGGCGCCTGCTCGACCACCTGGCCGTCCTTCATCACCACCACCTCGTTGGCGAGTGCCTTCACCACCTTCAGGTCGTGGCTGATGAAGAGATAGGCGAGCCCGTGCTTCGCCTGCAGATCGCGCAACAGGTCGACCACCTGCGCCTGCACCGACATGTCGAGCGCCGAGGTCGGCTCGTCGAGCATGACGAACTTCGGCTCCAGGATCATGGCGCGGGCGATCGAGATGCGCTGGCGCTGGCCGCCGGAGAACTCGTGCGGATAGCGGTGCCGCGTCTCCGGATCGAGCCCGACCTCGCCGAGCACCCGCACCACCTCGGCATCGCGCGCCTCGGCCGAGAGCTCCGGCCGGTGCACCTCGAGGCCCTCGGCGACGATGTCGGCGACCGACATACGTGGGCTGAGCGAGCCGAACGGGTCCTGGAAGACCACCTGCATGTCGCGCCTGAGCGGCCGAGTGTCCTTGCGCCCGAGCCCCTGGATGTCGCGTCCGAGCACGACGATCCGCCCCTCCGAGGGGAGGAGCCGCAGCAACGCCAGCCCGAGCGTCGTCTTGCCCGATCCGGACTCGCCGACGATGCCGACCGTCTCGCCGGCCCGCAGCCGCACCGACACCCCGTCGACCGCCTTCACGTGATCGACGGTGCGCTTCAGGAAGCCGCGCTTGATCGGGAACCACACCTTGAGGTTCTCGACCGCCGCGACGACCGGCCGCGACGGATCGGTCGCCGGCGGTTCGCACTTGGGCTCGGCGGCGAGCAGCTTGCGGGTGTAGTCGTGCTGCGGCGCCTCGAAGAGCCCCGCCGTCGGCCCCGCCTCGACGATCTTGCCGCCGGTCATCACGCAGGTGTGGTCGGCGAACTTGCGTACGATGCCGAGGTCGTGGGTGATGAACAGGATCGCCATACCCATGCGGTCGCGGATCTCGGCGAGGAGCTTGAGGATCTGCGCCTGCACGGTGACGTCGAGCGCCGTCGTCGGCTCGTCGGCGATCAGCAGGTCCGGCTCGTTGGCGAGCGCCATGGCGATCATCACGCGCTGCCGCTGCCCGCCCGACAGCTGATGCGGATAGGCGCCGAGCCGATCCGCCGCCCGCTGGATGCCGACCGCCTCGAGCAGTTCCAGCACCTTGGCCCGGGCGCTCGCGCCGACCAGACCGCCGTGGATCTCCAGGATCTCGGCGACCTGCCGCTCCACCGAATGGAGCGGATTGAGCGAGGTCATCGGCTCCTGGAAGATCATGGTGATGTCGGCGCCGCGCACCGCGCGCAGCGTCGGCTCGTCCGCCTGTAGGAGATCGGTCCCCTTGAACAGGATCGAGCCGGACGGGTGCGAGGCGGCCGGGTAGGGCAGGAGCCGCGGGATCGACAGGGCGGTCACCGACTTGCCCGAGCCGGATTCCCCGACGAGCGCCAGCGTCTCACCGGAGCGGATGTCGAACGAGACGCGATCGACCGCGAGGTTCGTCCTGCCGCCTTGGCGGAAGGCGACGGAGAGGTCGCGAACGGAGAGGAGAGGGGCGTTGGTTTCGGTCATCGCGGCCGCCTCACCCGAAGGTCTTTCTGGGATCGAAGGCGTCGCGCACCGCTTCGCCGACGAAGATGAGCAGGCTGAGCATCAACGAGATCATGACGAACCCGGTCAGCCCCAGCCACGGCGCCTGGAGGTTGTTCTTGCCTTGCGCCAGGAGTTCGCCGAGCGACGGCGAGCCCGGCGGTAGGCCGAAGCCGAGGAAGTCGAGCGAGGTCAGCGTGGTGATCGAGCCGTTGAGGATGAACGGCATGAAGGTCAGCGTCGCCACCATGGCGTTGGGCAGCAGGTGGCGCCACATGATCCGGGCGTTGCCCACCCCCAGCGCCCGCGCCGCCCGGACGTATTCGAAGTTGCGGGCGCGCAGGAATTCGGCGCGCACCACCCCGACGAGGCTCGTCCAGGAGAAGAGCAGGAGGATGCCGAGCAGCACCCAGAAGGTCGGCACGAACATCGAGGAGATGATCAGCAACAGATAGAGGCTCGGCAGCGAGCCCCAGATCTCCATGAAGCGCTGGAAGGCGAGGTCAACGTGCCCGCCGAAATACCCCTCGCTCGTCGCCGCCGCGACGCCGACCACCGACGAGGCGATCGCCAGAACGAGGCCGAACAGCACCGAGATGCGGAAGCCGTAGAGGATACGGGCGGCGACGTCGCGCGCCTGATCGTCTGTGCCGAGCCAGTTCCAGTTGCCGAGGGTGCAATTGGGGTCGTCGACGCCCTTGGCGTAGCGCTCGCAGCGCTTCTCCTTCGGATACATCCACGACGGCTTGGCCGGCGCCGGATCCGGGATCTCGTTGTTGGGCGTGTTGTAGGCGTAGCGGATCGGCGGCCAGATCATGAAGCCGTTCGCCTCGATCTCCTCCTGGATCACCGGATCGCGGTACTGGGTCTGCGGCAGGAAGCCGCCGAACTTCTCCTCCGGATAATCTTTGAGCAGCGGCGACAGCACCTCGCCCTTGTAGACGATCAGGATCGGCCGATCGTTGGCGATGAGCTCGGAGAAGAGCGACACGCCGAAGATCACCAGAAAGATCACCAGCGACCAGGCGCCGCGCCGGTTGGCTTTGAAGTTGGCGAGGCGGCGGGCGTTGAGCGGCGAGAGACGATCGGCGAGAGCCATGTCACATCTCCCGCGCTTCGAAGTCGATGCGCGGATCGACCCAGGTGTAGGTGAGATCCGACACGAGGTTGAGCACCAGGCCCATCAGCGAGAACACCCACAGCGTTCCGAACACCACCGGGTAGTCGCGATTGACCACCGACTCGAAGCCGAGGAGGCCGAGCCCATCGAGCGAGAAGATGGTCTCGATCAGGAGCGACCCACCGAAGAAGGCGTGGACGAAGGCGCCGGGGAAGCCGGCGATGACCAGCAGCATGGCGTTGCGGAAGACGTGGCCGTAGAGCACGCGATGCTCCGAGAGCCCCTTCATCCGCGCGGTGACGACGTACTGCTTGCGGATCTCGTCGAGGAACGAGTTCTTGGTGAGCAGCGTCGTCGTGGCGAAGGC
>CALMYM010000166.1 GCA_937873675.1 uncultured Alphaproteobacteria bacterium
GCGCGGAGCCGAGCGGGGGGCCCTGCCAGACGCCGCACCCCCCCACCCCCGCGCCCGCCGCTGCGAGCACCGCCGCCGACGCTCCCGCCGTCCACATGATCGGCGTCAACAAGTGGTACGGGGACTTCCACGTCCTCAAGGACATCGATCTCACCGTGAAGAAGGGCGAGAAGATCGTCATCTGCGGACCCTCGGGGTCGGGCAAATCGACGATGATCCGCTGCATCAACCGGCTCGAGGAGCATCAGGCCGGCCGCATCATCGTCGACGGCACCGAACTCACCGACGACCTGAAGCGCATCGACGAGATCCGCCGCGACGTCGGCATGGTGTTCCAGCACTTCAACCTCTTCCCCCACCTGACGATCCTCGAGAACTGCACGCTCGCGCCGATCTGGGTGAAGAAGATGGCGAAGAAGGAGGCCGAAGAGGTGGCGATGCGCTACCTCGAGCGGGTGCGCATCCCCGAGCAGGCGCTGAAGTATCCCGGCCAGCTCTCCGGCGGCCAGCAGCAGCGCGTCGCCATCGCTCGCTCGCTGTGCATGAACCCGAAGATCATGCTGTTCGACGAGCCGACCTCGGCGCTCGATCCGGAGATGGTCAAGGAGGTGCTCGACACCATGGTCAGCCTCGCCAACGAGGGCATGACCATGCTCTGCGTCACCCACGAGATGGGCTTCGCCCGTCAGGTCGCCGACCGGGTGATCTTCATGGACGCCGGCCAGATCATCGAGATGAACGAGCCGAACGCCTTCTTCGCCGACCCGAAGCACGAGCGCACCAAACTGTTCCTGAGCCAGATCCTGCACTGAGCGGGGGTGGGTTTCACCGATCGAAGACGGCCGCGCCTCGGACCCGGGGCGCGGCCGTCGCCGTTTCGGGGGAGGGGGCGGTGAGGGCGCTCACGCCCCGGCGCGGCCGAGGGCTTCCGCCTCGTCGAGCCATGCGGCGCGCTTTTCGGCGGTCGATTTGCGTACCACGCCGAGGGTGGTGAAGCGCACCGGCGCGAAGCCGCAGAAGCCGAGGACCTGGGTCTTCAACCGCCTGAGGATCGGGCGGCCCCAGAACCAGCGCAGCACCCAGGGCGGGGTGTCCATGGTCAGGATCACCCGGGCCGATTTTCCCTTCAACAGCCGGTCCCAGCCCAGCCCCTCGCGGTGATGGCGGAAGGCGAAGCCGGGCAGCAGCACGCGATCGAAGACGGCCTCGAGAGCCGCCGGCAGGCCGCCCCACCACATCGGCGCGACGATCACCCAGTGGTCGCACCACGCGAGGTCCGCCTGGAGATCGGTGACCCAGGCGGGCAGGAGACAGGTGGCGCCGTGGTAGTCCGGGACGACGAGATCCGTAGGTATCTCGGCGAGGGCGCGCTCGCGAACTTCGTGCCCGGCGCCGAGGGCGCCCGCGGCGTAGCGGCCGGCGAGGGCGCCGCACAGGCTCTCGGCCCGCGGATGGCCGGTGAGAACGAGGATTCTGGCCATCGATTCACTCCATGTTTCCATTGGTCACATGATGATACGTCTTGTGACCATTGGCAACATGGTATCGAATGCGCACGACGATGCCGCGACGGCGATGCGATCTCGTCGGGTCGCGGCAGGGGGGGGCGTGGCGCGCACGACGGCCGGTCGCTCGACGGCACCGAAGGCGGGACGCTTCCGGTTCGAGCCGTGCGGCGGGGCGGTGCTGCGGGGGGCGGTGTGCCGGTACGTCGACCTGCCGCCCTCGGCACGTGGCGCGGTCTGGAGTGACGGCGTATCGACGCCGGTCGAGGCGGGTGGGTCCCGGGACAGCCGTGGCGGCGACCCGGCGGGCCTGCCGGCTCGAGTGTCGGGAAAACGGAGGTCGGAATGCCGACGGGGTCGAAGGCGAGGGGCGAGGGGGCGCGCGGGTTCCATCACGGCGATCTGCCGACGGCCCTGGTCGCTGCGGCGACGGCGCTGATCGTCGCGCGCAAGGGGCCGGACTTCTCGCTGCGCGAGGTCGCGGAGAGCGTCGGCGTCAGCCACACCGCCGCCTATCGCCACTTCGCCGCCAAGGCCGATCTCCTCGCCGAGATCGCGGCGCGCGGCTTCACCCGCCTGACGAAATCGATCGAGACGGCGATCGTCCGGCGCGACGGGGCGGTCGATGCGATCACGTCGCTGGAGAAGACCGGCCTCGCCTATCTCGACTTCGCCGAGCGCCATCCCGGCGCCTACCGGGTGATGTTCCTCGCCGAACTCTGCGACGCGGCCCGCCATCCGGCGCTCGCGGAAGCCGCGAACCGCGCCCTGGCGAGCCTCGTCGCCATCGTCGTCGCGGGACAGGGAGACGCTACGTTGCGCGCCGACCGGCCGGCCGCGACGGTCGCCGCAGCGGTGTGGGCGGCGGTGCACGGCCATGCCGTTCTCACGCTCGACGGTCAGATCCGCGACGTGGGCGCGTCCGGCGAGGCTCCGCCCGCCGATCGCCGGCTGCTTCTCGACATGATGCTCGGCGGGATCGCGGCGCGTCCCGCTCGGTCCGATCTCACGGACCGGTGACGATCGCCCCGCCAGAGGTCGCCCATTCGCTCCACGAGCCGTCGTAGAGCGTCAGCTTCTCCTCCGGCACGCCGATGGCGACGAGCGCCAGCCACAGGATCGAGGCGGTGACGCCCGAGCCGCAGGAGCAGACGATCGGCTTTTCGAGGTCGACGTCGGCGAGCACCGCGCGGATGGTGGCGTCGTCGACGAGGTCGAGGCCCTTGACGAAACCGCCGGCGGCGATGCCCAGCGCGCCCGGCATGTGGCCGGAGGGGATGCCCTCGCGCGGCTCCGGCACCTCGCCGGTGAAGCGGTCGGTCGGGCGCGTATCGATCACCGTCGCCGTCTTTTCGGCGAGGTGGCGGGCGACGGTCGCCATGTCGGTGAGCATGGCGGGCGCGGGCGTTGCGTG
>CALMYM010000167.1 GCA_937873675.1 uncultured Alphaproteobacteria bacterium
AGGCGGTCCTGGCTTTTTTGCGGCAGGTGGAAGCGGGAATCGGCCTCCCCGCCGGGCAGCAGCCCGGGCGGCGAAATCCCCCCGGCTCGCCCCGTCGACGACCGCGGCCAGGTAGACGAAGCCCCGCCGCATTGGGATGTAGCTGATGTCCATAGCCCAGACGTGGTCCGGCCGATCGACCTTCGTCCCCCGCAGCAGGTACGGGTAGATCTTGTGCCCGGGCGCCGGCTTCGAGGTATTCGGGCGACGATAGATCGCCTCGATCCCCATCCGCTTCATCAGCGTGGCGACGTGCCGGCGGCCGACCGACACGCCTTCCCGCTGCAGCAGAGCCTTCAGCATCCGTGCTCCCGCGAACGGAAAATCGAGGTGCAGTTCGTCGAGGCGACGCATCAACGCCAAATCCTCGGCCGAGACCGGCCGAGGTTTGTAGTAGATCGTCGAACGGGCGGGGTTGAGGACTTTGGCTTGCCGAGCGAGCGGTAGATCATGCTCCCGATCGATCATCGCTTTGCGCTCAACAGGCCGGCCTTGCTGAGCGCGCCGGACAAAAAATCGTTCTCCAGCGCCAGCTCTCCGATCTTCGCGTGCAACGCCTTCAAATCGACGGGCGCGGCTGTGGGCTCGGCCTTCTCGCCGCCGAACACGCCGGCCGCGCCGTCCAGGAGCTGGTTCTTCCACGTCGTGATCTGGTTCGGATGCACGTCGTACTGCTGCGCCAACTCCGCCAGCGTCTTCTCGCCCTTCACGGCGGCCAATGCCACCTTCGCCTTGAACGCCGGAGAATGCGTCCGGCGGCTCCGTCTGGTCATCGAATGCTCCTGAACTGCGGCGATATCCTCACCGCTCTCAGGCGCGAAATCCACTCATGCGACCGTCCGAATTTGCGGAGCCACCTCTGTCTACGTGGCCTTCGTGATCGACGCCTATGCTCGCCGCATAGTCGGTTGGCGCGTGAGCCGGACGGCCCATGCCGGCTTCGTCCTCGACGCCTTGGAGCAAGCCCTGCACGAACGGCGGCCGGTTCATCGTGGCGGTCTGGTGCACCACTCGGATCGCGGGTCGCAATACGTCAGCATTCGCTACACCGAACGGCTGGCAGAAGCGGGCATCGAGCTGTCCGTCGGCAGTGTCGGCGACAGCTATGACAACGCTCTCGCCGAGACGATCAACGGGCTCTACAAGGCGGAGGTCATCCATCGGCGCGGGCCGTGGAGAAGCTTCGAAGCCGTCGAGTTCGCGACGTTGACCTGGGTCGACTGGTTCAACAATCGTCGGCTGCTGGAGCCCATCGGGAACACCCCGCCGGCCGAAGCAGAGGAACACTACTACGCCATGCTCGACGAGCAGCAAATGGCAGCCTGATTTAAACCAAATGGCCTCCGGCAAACCCGGGGCGGTTCAGTACGGCCCGACGCGCTTCGCTTTCATTTGCCCATCAGAACGAACCCGGAGGTCCCATGCTCTCTCATCGACTGCTTCGAAACCACGCGGGCCTCGTGCTCATCGGAGACTATGGAACGCTGCGGCTCTTGCATGAGATCGTCCACGACGTGAACGAGCGCTCACCGCTCGTCCGGGACAAAGAAGGCCCATTCCTCACAATGGCCTACGAAGTTCGTAAGGCCTATGAGGGGCAACGCGACGTGATCCAACCGCCGGAGCATTTCGAGGAAATCGGTGTCCGTTATGGAGGGCCATTCCTCTGGCCCGTCCTTCTTCTGCAACACCGTATTCTGCGGGAATCGCTTGCCTGGATCGATCATGGAAAGAGGCATCAGGCGATTACCTACGCGCTCGAGGCCGTCATCGAGGAGGCGATCGCCGGGGATTTCGGGGCACGAGGGCCCACGGTGGCCGAAGCGTGGCGACGTCTCGATCCGACGAACCCGGACGTCTGCAATCGGCTCCACACGCGCGGAGCATTGTTCTGCTCCTGGACCAAGGCTGAACGCCGCCGGCTCCTGCCCGACCTGTTGAACAGTTTCGATCCTCTCTTCGACATGCGCTCGACAGCGTTTCCCGCGGACAGCAAGAGTGGTCTGAGCCCTTCTGATTTCGCTGTTTGGGATGGCTATGAGTGGCCTGATCCAAGAATGTAAGCGCGTATTGCGAGCATCATCATCAGTTCGATACCGCCCGTTCGATCGGCACCCGATCGAAGGGTGAGCGGCGAGAGGTATCGGAGTTGCATCTCAATACGGGCACTCGGGCGGCGGCCGTAGGACGCCCTCGACCAAGATGAGGCCCTTCGCTGTTTCGTCGCCTTTCTGTGTGAGCCTGAAGACCAAGAGAGGATCTGTTCGTTCGATGATGACGAGGCCGAGGCGCTCAAGACCGTTCACGACTTCGCGGATTTCGGGCGCGGTTCCCGACAGCGCGAGCAAATCCAAGATGTCGGCGATGAGCGAGTCGTTGCAACTGAAGCAAGGCAACCTTTGAAGCGCCCGCAAGATTGCCAAGGCCCGGTGTTCTTCCCGAATCCGTCTCGCGTCCGGCACTTCATTCGTATTTCGCTCTATCATCGGGCCATAACTTCTGTTCGTCGAACTTCGAAGAATCATCGTTTCGACTTCTTACTCGGCAAATATGATAGGCACTTGCCGCAGGTTGCTTCATCGACCGTATATTCCTCGGGAGACTTCCCTCCCAGCTCTGGTCTGCCGGACGTCAGCCAAAGTCTGGCGCGGTCTTCACCGTAATATTTTTCTCGGGCGGCGGTTCGTAAGGTCTGAAGGGCCTTCTCCCTGATCCTTCGTGCCCGCTCCTCCGCTTCGAGTTCACGCACGCGTCCGTCCAAAGCACGTCCAGCCCGAGTGCGTCCGTCTTCGTCAGATGCAGCATCCAGGGGCGTTCTCCCGTCGAGCTGTGAGTTCGGCGCCGTCAGCCAGTCGTTGGCCGCCAATCCAAGGTCGTCGATGGCTCGGTTTCGAAGGCTGGAAATTCGGTTGGCGCGAACTTCTTCCTGCCTCGTCTGCTCGGCTCGTTCTCGTTCCTCAGCTTCCTTCTGCTTTCGATCCAGCGCGTCCTCGAGCTTCTTGCCAAGGGGGAGTCCCATGAGATCGGTGTTCTCGCGAGCCTGAAAGCGTATGTTCGTCGCGATGTTCGTCAGGTTGTGCTTGAATTTCTGCCAATGAGTTTCGGCGAAATCGGCAGCTTCTTTTGGCGAGTAGGGTTGGTTGGGCAGCTTTCGCAACCACCACTGCTCGAACCTGAAGGAGGCAGTCTCGCCTACGGGAAGTTCGCCGAGTAGTCCATCGATGATGATGCGGATTTCGTCACGTCTCCGTAGAGGGCGCTCCCGGATTTCTCGCGCGTCTTCGATCTTCGTGAGAAGAGAAGGTGTCGGATCCCATATTTCGGTTCGAGAGAAGTGCACAAATCCAAGTTTCGACAATTTTCTCAGATAATTGGCTATTGCGTTGATTGGGGTATCGAAAGTCAAGACTTCTTTTTTTATGCCATCGACGATGTCGTTCTGCAGTGAGAGGAATTGGCGGTCGAGCCAGTTTTGCGATCTGAGCACCTCAAGACCGGTACGAGTTCGGAACGGTTCCGGCGTATCCTTCACGAGTGTCAAGACAATTGCGGCCTGCCATTCGGCAACAGGGGCCGAGATGCTGCCGGTTCCATTGACCGGCAGATTGAGGATCTCTCCCAAGCCGTCGAGGCGGGCCGCGTTTTCCCATGCTCCGTTTCCCGGGATCTTCGACGGCAATCGATGCCGATAGGCTTTGCCTGTCTTCGAGATCAAGTCCCTTCGTTCTGCCGCTCGCTCTTCTGCTCTTGCACGAAGCCGATCTCTGGCGCTCTGTTCCTTCGGGTTGTGCAGCCAAGTTCTTGGAGCCTCGTGCAATATCGGCTCAACGATGTCCTCAAGAGTGTGATTTCGGTATGAAGACAGGTCGATCTCCACAGCTCCCACATCCATTTCACGTATGCGTGCGATCTTTCTCTCGTCGCACGAATGCGTGACCATGAATTCGATTATCAGAGAACGATCCTTCAGATGGAGGACCACGTCGGGAACGATCTCCCCTTCTCGCTTCTCGAGGTCGGCACCATCAAAGGTCCGGCGTCCTGAAGCGACTACGGTCTCGATGTCTTCGTCCTGCTGCACGGCCAGAGCAGGCAGAGTTATCTCCAGGCGTTCGTCGAGAATTCGCTTGGCGAACTTGTGAAGAGCCGTTTCACCGGGAGATGTGCAGGTCATGCCGTTGATACGTGCCCGATGCGCGAAATGGTGGGCTCGGCTTCCTTTCTTGGCAACGACATCTCGTTCGCATCCGGGGCACTTGCACCTGCAAGCGAGACCTGAGGGTACATCATCGATGTGCTTGAGGTCCCCTGCGGCATCTTCGGCGTAGGGACCGATCCCGATCTCGAAGCACTCGAAGAGTTGACCCAGCCGTATCGGGGTGGGTGGTCGGGTCGTATCGCAGCTCTCGGACGTGCTTGCGTCATCCGTCATTCTGAAGATCCGGCGCAGCTCAAGATTTTCATCGAATGATATGCAGGTCATGGTCGAGCGCGCCAGACCCGACGAATGTTGCCGTGAGTTTGGGAATTCCGGTCGACCGCGATCGCAACGCCGACCCCCGCTCTGATCGACGGCATCCCGTCACATCCCGACCTTCCACGATCAACCCGCATCGGGGTCGGCTACGCGAGCGTGCCGCCGCTTCCGGCTGTGCCAGCGCGGTGATCGCGGTCGAGGCGTGACTCTTGGGGGAGCCATCGAGCGGGGATCGGCCCCGCTCCCGGATGGAGCCTCCCCATGTCCCACGATCTCGCTCTCGCTCGGTCTCACGCGCTCGATCTCGCCCGCACCCTGATGGTCCCGGTCGTTCTCTTTCGCTCCGGTGCCGAATTCGGCGTCCTGCCGGCCGACGAACTCGACGAGGACGACGATGTCGAGGTCCTCGCCGAATACGATCCGTGGCGGGCTCATTGAGCCCGCTTCCCCACGCGACGAGGGCAACTCCAATAGGGAGGGGCGCCGCGGCGGCCGAGGTCCGAGCCTCGGCCGCTCGCCGTGCCGGGAGGCCTCGAGAGGGAGAGGGCGGACGGCAGGTCGGTGACGGGTGAGGGCCGGAGAGAGGGTCTTCCGGCGCCCGTCGTGGAGATCGGTTCCATGAACATGCAAGTTCTCGATGCGCGGCGCGAAGCGAGCGGCGGCCACAGGGTGGATGTGACGCGCGGAGAGCGGGTCGGGCGGGTGTCGTCGGAATGGTTCTCGCGGCCGGACGACGAGCGGTTCCTGTCGCTCGGCGATCTGGGCCGCGCAGTGCGCGATCGGTCGGAGCGCAGCCGCACCCGCATCGTCGCGACCGACCTCATCCACGTCGAGGCGAACCGCAGCGACGGCGAGCGGCTCGCCCTGATCCTGCCCGGGGCAGCGGCGCCGGTCGTGCCGACGCACTGGAGCTTCGGCCAGCTCGCCGCTCAGGTCGGCGCACCCGCCGCCTATCTGCGCCAGCTCCCTGCCGCGCTCGCCGGCATCAATCTGCAGTATGGGCTCGGCACACACCGCGGCGAGCAGATCAAGACGCTGGAGACCGACGACGGCCGGGTCGAACTGCGCGCCGTCACCGGTCCGGACTATGGCCGCATCTACGACCATGAACTGGTCGAGGCGGTGCAGCGCATCGCCGGCAACGGCATCGGTGACACGCGTTGGAAGATCCCGGGCGTGCTCGACTGGTCGACCGGCATCTACAACCCGCGCGTCGACGTCACGAAGGACACGACGACGCTCTATGCCAGCGACCGCGACGTGTTCCTGTTTCTCGTCGACGATCTCAACCCGATCGAAGCGGGGCGGCTGCCCGACGGCACGCCCGACCTGTTCTTTCGCGGCTTCTACTGCTGGAACTCGGAGGTCGGCGCCAAGACGCTCGGCATGGCGAGCTTCTACCTGCGGGCCGTGTGTCAGAACCGGAACCTGTGGGGCGTCGAAGATTTCGAGGAGATCACCATCCGCCATTCCAAATACGCCGCCTCGCGCTTCGCCCACGAGGCGGCGCCGGCACTGATGAACTTCGCCAATTCGTCGCCGCGTCCCTTCGTCGAGGGCATCCGGGCGGCGCGCGAGCGGATCGTGGCGAAGACCGACGAGGATCGCAGCGACTTCCTGCGCCGCCGTGGCTTCTCGAAGGGCGAAACGGCGAAGATCATCGAGACCGTGCTCGCCGAGGAGGGCCATCCGCCGGCGAGCATCTTCGACTTCGTCCAGGGGATCACGGCCGTCGCCCGCGACAAGCCGCATCAGGACGCCCGCCTCGACATGGAGGCGAAGGCGA
>CALMYM010000168.1 GCA_937873675.1 uncultured Alphaproteobacteria bacterium
AGGGCGCCGCTCCGCACGCCTTCTCCGAAACCCGCCGCGACTTCGCTCGCAAGGTCGACGAAGCCGGCGGCGCCTTCGCCGACGTCAAGCTCGACCTGTCGTTCCGCTCCACCGCCGACGTTCTCGCCGCCGTCGACCGGGTCTTCGCCGACGAGATCCTGCGCGGCCGCCTTCTCGCCGACCCGGCCGACTACGTGAACCACGCCGCCGCCCGCGTCGGCGCCCCCGGCCTCGTCGAGATCTGGCCGATGATCGTCGCCGAGAAGACCGAAGCGCCGACCGACTGGCTGGCGCCGATCGATCGCAGTCGCCACGATCACCCCTGGGAGAGGCTCGCCCGCGCCATCGCCGACGAGATCGCGCGGCTGACCCGCCCCGGCTTCGTCCTCGAAGGCACCGGCGAACCGGTCGCCTACCGCGACATCATCGTCCTGGTGCGCAAACGCGGCCCCTTCGTCGAGGCGATGAACCGGGTGCTGAAGGAGCGAGGCGTCCCGGTCGCCGGCCAGGACCGGCTGCGCCTCACCGATCACGTCGCCGTCGCCGACCTCCTCGCGCTGGGCCGCGCCCTGGTGCTGCCCGAGGACGACCTGTCGCTCGCCGCGGTGCTGAAGAGCCCGCTCTTCGATCTCGACGACGACGACCTGATGGACCTCGCCCGTACCGATCGCCGGCCCTCCGAGAGCCTCGCCGAGGTGTTGCGTCGCCGCGGCCCCGGCCATCCGCGCTTCGCCGAGCCGCTCGCTCGGCTCGAGCGCTGGCGCGATCTCGCCGGCCGGGTACCGCCCTTCGAACTCTTCATGGGCGTCCTCGCCGCCGACGGCGGTCGGCGCCGCTTCCTCGCTCGTCTCGGCTCGGAAGCCGACGACGTGCTCGACGAGTTCATGGCGCTGGCCCTCGCCGCCGATCGCGGCCCTCCGGTGAGCCTCGGCCGCTTCCTGGAGGACGTCGCCACCGCCGCACCCGAGATCAAACGCGAGCTCGACGAGAGCCGCGACGAGATCCGGGTGATGACGGTGCACGGCGCCAAGGGCCTGGAGGCGCCGGTGGTCTTCCTGGTCGACGGCGGCGCCGCGCCGGTCCATGCGTCCCACGATCCCGATCTGGTGACCCTGGCCGTCCCCGGCGCCCCGCCCGGTGCCGCGCCGGCACTGGTGTGGAACCGCAAGCCGACGCCGCGCCGGGTGATCGAGGAGCGCGATCGGCTGCGCCAGGAGGCGCTCGGCGAATACCATCGCCTGCTCTACGTGGCGCTGACTCGCGCCGGCGACCGGCTCTACCTCTGCGGCCACGCGCCCGCCTCCGGACCGGCGCCGGGCTGCTGGTACGAGGTGGTGCGCGCCGCGCTTTCCGCCGATGCCGAGGTCGTATCCGCCGCCGACGGCGAGCCGATCCTGCGCTGGCGGGTGACGCCGCCAGGTGCGACGGTCGGCGCGACCGCGATCCCGACGCGACACGCCGCCGGAGCCGCCGGTTCGGCCGCTCCCGCCCTGCCGAGCTGGATCGCCGCGCCGCCGCCCTCCGTCGCGCCGCCGCGCCGGATCACCCCGTCCGCCGCCCTCGCCGGGCGCGAGCGGGCCGGCCCGCTGCCGGAGATCGACCCGCGCGATCGTCTCGCCGCCGCGAGCGGCGATCGGGAACGCCGCCGCGGTATCCTCGTCCATCGCCTGCTCGAGCGGCTGCCGGCGCGTCCGCCGGCCGACCGTGCCGCCGCCGCCCGCCGCTTCCTCGACGCCCGCGCCGCCGACCTGACGGCGGCCGAGCGCGACGAGATCGCAAGCGAAGTGCTCGCCGTCCTCGCCGAATCGGAGTTCGCCGCGATCTTCGGAGCGCAAGCGCGCGCCGAGGTGCCGATCGTCGGCCGTCTCGTCGATCGCCGCGGCGAGATCGTCGAGGTCTCCGGCCGCATCGATCGGTTGGTGGTCGGTGAGCGCGAGATCCGGGTGATCGACTTCAAGTCGGATCGCCGTCCCGGCGGAAGCGCGATTCCCGAGAGCCACGTCGGTCAGATGGCGCTCTATCGCCGGCTGTTGCAGCCGATGTTCCCGGATCGAGCCATTCGCGCCTTCCTGTTGTGGACGACGGTGCCGGCGCTCGACGAGATTTCGACCGAAGCCCTCGATGCCGCCGATCGGCTTCTCGCGGCGACGTGATCCTGTGGGGTGATGTCGCACCGACCACCGCATCTTGACGCTGAGATGTCGCATTCCTAGTTTGGACTGCGAAGAACGGCGCCCTCTCCCACGGCGCCGACCGATGAGGTTTGATTGAGATGGCGACGCAGAAAGTCACCGATGCCACCTTCGATGCCGACGTTCTCGGGTCCACCGAGCCGGTCGTCGTCGACTTCTGGGCCGAATGGTGCGGCCCCTGCCGCATGATCGCCCCGGCGCTCGAGGAGATCTCCAACGAGATGGCCGGCCGGGTGAAGGTGGTGAAGCTCAACATCGACGAGAATCCCCGCGCCGCCATGCGTTTCGGCGTGCGGTCGATCCCCACCCTGATCGTCTTCTCCGGCGGCAAGCCGGCGGCGATGCAGGTCGGCGCCGCCCCCAAGGGCCGCCTGGTCGACTGGATCAACGGCGCCATCGCCTGATCCCCATCCCGCGAGATCGCGACCGCGACGCCCGGCTCCGGCGAGGAGACCGGGCGTCGTGCCGTTCGCGAGGGTGCGATTCGCACTTGAAATGCGCGCGCGGAACCCTCAAATCCGCGGTGCGCGAACACGCCCGCGACGAGTTGCGCCGCGGGCGCCGGTTGGACGTCGATTGCCGAGGAAGCCATGACCGACGAGACCCCGATCACCCCCGAGACCGAAGCCGTTGTCGAACCCGCGACGGAAGCGGCGGATCCGATCGAGGCGCTCCGCGCCGAAGCCGCCGATCTCAAGGATCGCCTGCTGCGCACCCTGGCCGAGATGGAGAACCTGCGCCGCCGCACCGAGAAGGAAGTGAAGGACGCCCGCGACTACGCCGTCTCCGGCTTCGCCCGCGATCTCCTGTCGGTGGCCGACAATTTCGATCGGGCGCTCGCCGCCGTGCCGGGCGAACTGCGCGAGAGCGGCGTCGCCGGCGCCTCCGCCCTCATCGAGGGCGTCGAGCTGACCGGCCGCGAGCTCTTGAAGACCATGGAGAAGCACGGCGTCCGCAAGCTGTCGCCGCAGGGCGAGCGATTCGACCCCAATCTCCATCAGGCGATGTTCGAGATCCCCAACCCCGAGGTTCCCGCCGGCACGGTGCTCCAGGTCCTTCAGGACGGTTTCGCCATCGGCGGCCGCGTCCTGCGCCCCGCCCTCGTCGGCGTCTCCAAGGGCGGCCCCAAGGTCGCCGCCGAGGCCCCGGCCGAACCGGGCGCCAGCGTCGACAAGACGGTGTGACGACCGGACGAGGGAAGTTCATCGAAGGCCGCCCTCGGGCGGCCTTCGTCGTTTCGGTAGCGCTCAGGCGCCGGTTTCCGCATGCATGAGCACGTCCCGTCCGTGCGGCCCCGCCTCCAGCCCGAGATGAGCGGCGAACGTCGCGCCCACGTCGGCGAAGCCGATTCGGCCGAGATCGCGAGCGGCGACGCCCGGACCGAAGGCCAGCACCGGCACGTGCTCACGGGTGTGGTCGGTGCCCCGCCAGGTCGGGTCGCAGCCGTGGTCGGCGGTGGCGACGACGGCATCGCCGGGCCTGAGCCGCGCCTCGAGCTCCGGGAGGCGGGCGTCGAAGGCCTCGAGCGCCGCCGCATAGCCCGGCACGTCGCGTCGGTGGCCGTATTCCATGTCGAAATCGACGAAATTGGTGAGGATCACAGCCCCGTCGGGCGCTGTGTCGAGCGCCTCGAGCGTCGCCTCGAAGAGTGCCATGTTGCCGGCGGCCTTGACCTTCCGCGTCACGCCCATGCCGGCGAAGATGTCGGAGATCTTGCCGATCGCCACCACCTCTCGGCCCGCCGCCTTCGCCCGATCGAGGAGCGTCGGCGCCGGCGGCGGCACGGCGTAGTCGCGGCGGTTGGCGGTGCGCTTGAAGTCGGCCGGCGACGATCCGACGAAGGGCCGGGCGATCACCCGGCCGATGCCCAGCGGATCGACGAGCCGGCGAGCGATCTCGCAGGTTCGCAGGAGGCGCTCCAGCCCGAACGTCTCCTCGTGCGCCGCGATCTGAAAGACCGAATCGGCCGAGGTGTAACAGATCGGCTTTCCCGTCCGCATGTGCTCGACGCCGAGCCGGGCGATGATCTCGGTGCCCGAGGCGTGTTCGTCGCCGAGGATGCCGGGAAGCTCCGCCTCGCGCACCAGCGCCGCGATGAGATCGGGCGGGAAACACGGCCGGGTCTCGGGAAAATAACCCCAGTCGAAGGTGACCGGCACCCCCATCAGCTCCCAATGACCCGACGGCGTGTCCTTGCCGCGCGAGGTCTCCACCGCATAGCCGTGCGCCCCGGTGATCGTCGCCGGTGCGGCCATCGGCAGGGTCTTGCCCGTCGAGGCGCGATGCGCGGCGAGGAGACCGAGACGCGCGAGGTTCGGCAGGACGAGCGGCCCGGATCTCAGCCCCTCGCGATCGCCGCGCCCGGTGGCGCAGGCCTCGGCGATGTGGCCGAAGGTGTCCGATCCGACGTCGCCGAAGCGATCGGCATCGGCCGCGGCGCCGATACCGAAGGAGTCGAGGACGAGCAGGATGGCGCGAGCCATGGATGTCCTTTCCGGGTCGCCTCAGGCGACGATACGGGCCGCGACGAGCGGATGGGCCTCGGGCGCGGTCTCGCCCGACCGATAGGCCGAGCGGATGCGCTCCGCCGCCCGTTCCGCCGCCGCTTCGTCGGCGGCATGGACGACGGCGAGCGGCGATCCCGCGTCGACCGTCGCGCCGAGACCGGCGAGATCGGTGAAGCCGACCGCATGATCGATCGCGTCGCTCGCCCGCACCCGTCCGCCGCCGAGTTCGACGACCGCCAGTCCGATCGACCGGGTGTCGATCGCCGTCACGACGCCGTCGCCCTCCGCGAAGATCGGCCGGACGATCGGCGCCTTCGCCAGATATGTGGGGGCCTTCTCGACGAAGTCCACCGGTCCGCCGAGCGCGGCGACCATGCGGCCGAAGACCTCCGCCGCCCGCCCGTCGTCGAGGCTGGCCACGAGCCGCGCCCGCGCCTCGTCGAGCGAGGCGGCGAGCCCGCCGAGGATCAGCATCTCCGCCCCGAGGTCCACGGTGACCGCCTCGACCCGCGGGTCGCGCCGCCTCCGCGTCAGGAAGTCGACCGCATGGGCGACCTCGACGGCATTGCCGGCGGCCGGGGCCAGCGGCTCGTTCATGTCGGTGACCAGCGCCCGGGTCGGCAGCCCGGCGCCGTTCGCCACCGAAGCGAGGCTCTCGGCCAGCGCCGTCGCCTCGGGCAACGTGCCCATGAAGGCGCCGGTGCCCCATTTGACGTCGAGGACCAGCCCGTCGAGCCCGGCGGCGAGCTTCTTCGACAGTATCGAGGCGGTGATGAGATCGAGGCTCTCGACCGTGCCGGTGACGTCGCGGATGGCGTAGAAGCGCTTGTCGGCCGGCGTGAGGTCCGGCGTCTCGCCGATGACGGCGCAGCCGACCTCGCGCACCAC
>CALMYM010000169.1 GCA_937873675.1 uncultured Alphaproteobacteria bacterium
GCCTGGATCTCCGGCCGCCCGGCGAGCTCCTCGACGGCGTTGAGGCTGGTCGCGGTCGCCGCCTGGATCGTCTCGGCGGGCGGAAATCCCGGACCCTCGGTCGCGACGATGGTGGTCAACGGCTCGAGCACCGCCTCGTGACCGAGCGCCGCGAGCCGGGCGGCGGTCGCTCGTCCCTCCTTCTCGGCGCGTGTGACGAGGACCCGCATGCGTTCACGCCCCGACGACGAAGAAGTCGGGGCCGCCCAGCGCCTTCAACTCGCGCCCGGCGTCACGCCCGAGCGCCTCCGCCGCGGTGATCGGACCGCGCCGCGTCGTGGCGTGCGCCTCCGATCCGTCGGGCCTGAGGATCAGACCTTCGAAGACGATCTCCGCGCCCTCGATGTGCGCCAGACCGGCGATCGGCGTGCGGCACGATCCATCGAGCTCGGCGAGGAAGGCGCGCTCGAGCGTCAGCGCCACCGCCGTCTCGGCGTGATGGATGAGGGCGATCATGGCGTTGATCTCGGTGTCGCCCATACGGCTCTCGATGCAGATCGCCCCCTGGCCCACCGCCGGCAGGAAATCCGCCGTCTCGAGCAGCGAGGTCGCCACCGCCTCCTGGCCGAGCCGGCGCAAGCCGGCGAAGGCGAGAAGCGTCGCGTCGGCCACCCCGTCGCCGAGCTTCTTCAGCCGGGTCTGGACGTTGCCGCGGAACTCCACCACCTCGAGGTCGGGGCGCTGCCGCTGGACCATCGCCCGCCGCCGAAGCGCGGAGGTGCCGGCCCGCGATCCCGCCGGGAGGTCCGCGAGGCTCTTCGCCTTGGGCGACAGGAAGGCGTCGCGCACGTCCTCACGCGGCAGGAAGCCGGAGATGAACAGCCCCTCGGGCAGCACCGTCGGCATGTCCTTGGAGGAATGCACGGCGAGATCGATCGACCGATCGAGGAGCGCCGTCTCGATCTCCTTGGTGAAGAGCCCCTTGCCCCCGACCTCGCTCAGCGGCCGATCGAGGATCATGTCGCCGGAGGTCTTGATCACGATGATCTCGAAGTCGCTCTCCGGCCAGCCGGTCGCCGCCATCAGCCGGGCGCGCGTCTCGTGGGCCTGGGCGAGCGCCAACGGGCTGCCGCGTGTGCCGATTTTGACGGTCTCGGTCGACATCTTCGATTGCACGTCCTTCCCACCCGATGATACGGCAGGGCCGCGAGAGAGGTGCGGGACCCGGCCGGACTGCCACGATGTCGTCCCTCTCTAGAGGAAGTCGCGCCGCCTCGCCATGGGGCGGATGGACGGAATAACCCCGATGGGCCGGTCGCACCGACCCGAAACGACGAGTTCGACGTGCTGATCCTCGGCATCGAGACCAGTTGCGACGAGACCGCCGCCGCCGTGGTGGCGCGCGACGCGGACGGCCGTGGCCGTATCCTCGCCGACGTCGTCCACTCCCAGCTCGCCGACCACGCCCCCTACGGTGGCGTCGTCCCCGAGATCGCCGCCCGCGCCCATGTCGAGATCCTCGACGACCTGATCGACCGCGCCATGCGCGAGGCCGGCGTCGGCTTCGCCGCCCTCTCCGGCGTCGCCGCCACCGCCGGCCCCGGCCTCATCGGCGGCGTCATCGTCGGCCTGATGACCGCCAAGGCGATCGCCGACGTCCACGCCCTGCCGCTCGTCGCCGTCAATCACCTCGAGGGCCACGCCCTGACGCCGCGTCTCACCGACGCGGTCGCCTTCCCCTATCTGCTGCTGCTCGTCTCCGGCGGCCACACCCAGTTCGTCGCCGTCGAGGGCCTCGGCCGCTACCGCCGCATCGGCACCACCATCGACGACGCCCTCGGCGAGGCCTTCGACAAGACGGCGAAGCTCCTCGGGCTGCCCTATCCCGGCGGCCCGCAGGTCGAGCGCCTCGCCCGGACCGGGAACGCCGCCCGCTTCGATCTGCCGCGCCCGCTGATGCGCCGCGACAGCCTCGACTTCTCCTTCTCCGGCCTGAAGACGGCACTACGCCTCGAGGCGGAAGCCCTCCAACCGCTCGACGATGCGACGATCGCCGACCTCTGCGCCGGCTTCCAGGCCGCCGTCACCGACGTGATCCGCTTCAAGGCCAAGCTCGCGCTGAAGCGCTTCCGCGAACTGACCGGCGTCGCCGCGCCGACCCTGGTGACCGCCGGCGGCGTCGCGGCGAACAAGGCCGTCGCCGCGGCGCTGGCCGAGGCCGCCGCGACCGTCGGCGGCCGGGTCGTCGTGCCGCCGGGCAAGCTCTGCACCGACAACGGTGCGATGATCGCCTGGGCCGGCGCCGAACGGCTCGCGGCGGGCCTCGTCGACGGCCTCGACGCCCAGGCCCGCGCCCGCTGGCCGCTCGATGCGGACGCGGCCCCGAAACTCGGATCCGGCCAGTTGGGAGCCAAGGCATGACCTCGACCACCGCCCCTCGTCCGATCGAGACCGTCGCGGTTCTGGGCGCCGGCGCCTGGGGCACGGCGCTCGCCGTCGCCGCCGCCCGCGCCGGTCGCGACGTCCGCCTGTGGTCGCGCGATCCCGAGACCGTCGCCGAGATCGGCGATCGCGGCACCAACGCGGCCTTCCTCGGCGACATCCGTCTCGATCCCGGCCTCTACGCCACGACGGATGCGCCCGCCGCCCTCGCCGGCGCCGACATGGTGATCCTCGCGGTTCCCGCCCAGGTCACCCGCGAGGTCGCCCGTGAATTCGCGGCGGCGATTCCCGCCGGCATCCCCGTCGTCTCGGCCGCCAAGGGCCTCGAACACGGCACCCACGCGACGATGACCGAGGTCATCGCCGCCGAGCTCACCCATGTGGTGCCCGCCGTCCTCTCCGGCCCGAGCTTCGCCACCGACGTGGCGCGCGGCCTGCCGACCGCCGTCACCGTGGCGGCCGCCGACGACGCCGTCGCCGAGGCGATCGCGATCGCCTTGTCCTCTTCGAGCTTCCGCCCCTACGCCTCGCACGATCTCGTCGGCGTGCAGATCGGCGGCGCGCTGAAGAACGTGCTCGCCATCGCCTCCGGCATCGTCGTCGGCCGTGGCCTCGGCGCCAGCGCCCAGGCGGCGCTGACCGCCCGCGGCTTCGCCGAACTGACCCGCCTCGGCCGGGCCCTCGGCGCCGAGCCGGAGACCATGATGGGGCTCTCCGGCCTCGGCGATCTGGTGCTCACCGCCACCTCGCCGCAGTCGCGCAACTTCTCGCTCGGCCTCGCAATCGGTGCCGGCGGCTCGGTCGTCGACCTCACCCGCCACGGCACCAAACTCGCCGAGGGCGTCCACACCGCCGCCGTGGCGGTGGACTTCGCCGCGCTCCACGGCGTCGAACTGCCGATCACCGCGGCGATCGCCGACGTCGTCTGCGAGAAGATCGACGTCGCCGGCGCCATCGACCGCCTGATGAGCCGGCCCCTCAAGCGCGAGACGGCGTGACGCGGGCGACCCGGCCACACCGCTGAGACCGGGCTCGCAAGAACGACGAGCCCGGCGTCAGTCGCTCGAGCGGCAGGCATCGACGAAAGCCGAGAGTTTGCGCTTCGCCGCGGCGTCGAAGGCCGCGGACATCCGCTTCTCGCCCGCCGCGAGGGTGACATCGCCGCGACCCTTCGAAAGCAGCGCGAGAGCGGCATCGTTCGCCTCGACGACGGTGAGGAGCTCGCTGCCGCCCGTCATCTCGAAATTCGGGCTCTTGACCGAAACGCCGGTCAGCGTGGCCGTGGTCTTGCCGGCGACGACTTTCACGGAGACCGGATCGAAGGCGCCCTTGCCGAGCTGCAACTCGGCCCCGATCCGCAGCTCGATACGGCCGGCGCCGAGGCAGATCGCCTCGAGGATCCGATCGACCTCGCTCTCGTTCGGCATGATCTCGATCGCGGCCTTCTTGGCCGTGGTGACGATGTGGTCGGCGGCCGACGCCGGTGTGCCGATGAAAAGCAGCGATGCCGCCACGACGGCACGACCGATCGATGTCTTCATGGTGGGCCTCCCGCGATGATGTTCCGTCCCGGCGCCGATCGGCGTCGCGATCCCTTCGACGGCGCGGACGACAGTGCCGCAACGTGTGATCGTGCCGACCGCAGGCGTCACTCGTGCGACGACAGAATGCGATCGAGCCGTGTCGTTGGCCAGTGCCCGAATGCGATTCACCGTGCGGCGGGCCGACCGACGACCCGGGGGAATGCCTTGATCTCGGGCGCCACCCCCTCTAACTCTCCAACGACCCCATTCTCGACCCCGAGGCCGACCTCATGCTCTTCGCCGCCATGTGCCACGACAAGCCCGACCATCTCGCCGTCCGCCTCGCCACCCGCGACGTCCATGTCGCCTGGCTGAAGGGGATGGGCGCGAAGGTGCGCATCGCCGGACCGTTCCTCGACGACACCGGTGAGATCATGCAGGGCTCGATCGTGGTGATCGAGGCCGAGAGCCTCGCCGAGGCCAAGGCCACCTTCGCCGCCGACCCCTATGCGGTCGCCGGCCTCTTCGCCGACGTCGAGATCCGGCCCTGGCGCTGGGTCGTCGGCGCGCCGACGGCGTGAGGCGCACCATGGCTCATTGGCTCTACAAGTCCGAACCCGACGTCTGGTCGTGGGACGATCAGGTCGCCGCCGGCGAGGCGGGCACCTATTGGGAAGGGGTGCGCAACCATCTCGCCAACAACCACATGAAGGCGATGCAGGTCGGCGAACGCGGCTTCTTCTACCATTCCAACGAGGGCAAGGCCGTCGTCGGGGTGGTCGAGGTCGCCGCCGCCTGGGCGCCCGATCTCGCCGACCCCAAGGGCACCTTCGGCGCGGTGACGCTGAAGGCGGTCGAACCGCTGGTGACCCCGGTGACGCTCGCCGCCATCAAGACCGATCCGCGGCTCGCCGAGATGGTGCTGGTCAAGAACTCCCGCCTCTCGGTGCAACCGGTCACCGACGAGAAAGGGGGAATCACCCGCGACCGGGGGGGCCGCGGCGTTGGAGGAAAGGCGGGCCCGGCGAGCCGGGGGATTCCCCCCCCCCAAACCCCCGCCTGCAGGCACCGCCGCACGTCCCCGAGATCTCGCTCCACCTCGCCGACGAGGCGATGGATCTGTGGAAACTGACCGAGGAGGAGCTCGACACCCTCGGTCTGCCGCTGCCCTTCTGGGCCTTCGCCTGGGCCGGCGGTCAGGCGCTCGCCCGCTACATCCTCGATCATCCCGAGACGGTCGCCGGAAAGGACGTCCTGGTCTTCGCCGCCGGTTCCGGCCTCGAGGCGATCGCCGCGGTCAGGGCCGGCGCCGCCCGCGTCTTCGCCACCGAGATCGACCCCTTCGCTCTCGTCGCCATGGAACTCAACGCCGGCATGAACGGCGTCCGTTTCGAGATCGCCGAACTCGACGTCCTCGACGCCGGTCTCGACGCCGTGCCGTTCCGTCCCGAAACGGTGCTCCTCGGCGACGTCTTCTTCGAGCGCCCCTTGGCGGATCGCGTCGCCGCCTTCGCCGCCGGTGTGGTGACGAGCGGCGCGCTCGCCCTCGTCGGCGATCCCGGGCGCAGCTATCTGCCGAAGGAGCGCCTGGAAAAGCTGGCGGAATACCGGGTTCCCACCACCCGGGCGCTGGAGGACGCCGAGGTCAAGCACTCCGTCGTCTGGAGCTTCCGCGGCTGACGTTCACCATCCTGCGAAGATCCCCGCCCCTGTCCGCCGCCGGAACGGCCGCATTGGCCCGGCGCTTGCGGAGTTCTTACCGAAAGATCGACGACCCGTCCCGTTGCGGGACACCCGTCGATCCTGGTGAGAGGCGAGTTCCATGCGGATCGGACGGACGAACGGGATCGGAAGCGGCTTCGGCGTCGAACGCCGTGCCCTCGATCCGCGTTCTCTCGACCATCGCGTCGAGTCGGCCGCCGGCGCCGCCGGAACCGGAGCCGAGCGCGAGCGGACCGCCCCCTGGACCGGCACCCGCGCCCTCGTCCCCGCCGCACCGGCGAAGCGTCACGAGAGCGAGACCGAACGGCTGGTGCGGTGGCATACCCACGCGCCTTTCCTCGCCCAGCTCATCGCCACCCACGAGGATCTTCCCGAGACCCGCCGTCGCCGCCGCGCCGAGCCGGCCCACGCCGCCCGCGCCTATGCCGACGTCATGGACGGCCCCGGCCTGCTGGTCCCCGGCTATCTCGTCGACACCGCCCGCTGAAGCGGATCGGGTCATACCGAGCTCACGCAGTTTCGACCTCATCGAAACTTCGTGAGCGAAGGCGAGCCCCAAGGGCGTCGGCCGGTCGGGCCGTGACGCTCGTGAAAGTCGGACTCACCGAATTTCACGAGCCGGCATCACTGACGATCGAAGCCGAAGTCGCGGCGCGCGCCGCGAATGGTGATGGTGAAGCCACCCACCACGTCGATCAGCGCGATCACCATCAGGATGAAGAACACCGAGGTCGCCGCGCCGGCGACGGTGAGGAATTCCACGAGATGGAGGATGAAGACGCCGAGCGACATCGCGTGATCGAGGATGGTCGGCGCCGAAGTGCGCGTCGCCTTGACGATTTCGACGAACAGGCAGACCAGCCCGGCGACGATCAGCAGGTCGCCGAAGAGCAGGGTGAAGCGGGCATCCGACATCATCGAGACGGTGAAGACCGGCGACACCCACGGGTCACCCGCCGCGGCGCCGAAGACGCCGAAGAGCTGCAGGTTGTAGACGAGGAGCGGCGCGAGCGTCAGCCGGATGTTGAAGAACATCGGGCGGCATCCTGTGTGCGGACGGCGGATCGGGACGAGCGGGAGAATCGCTCGCCGGTCTCGATAGTGCGAGATGTGGCCGAAAAGAAGAAAGGCCGGCGTGGAACGCCGGCCTTCTGAAACGCAACGGAGCGGACGATCACTCGCCCTTGGGCTCCAGGATCTGGCGACCGCGATACATGCCGGTCTTCAGATCGACGTGATGCGGACGGCGCAGTTCGCCGGAATCCTTGTCCTCGACGTAGGTCGGGGCCTTGAGCGCGTCGGCGGAACGGCGCATGCCGCGCTTCGACGGCGAGGTCTTTCTCTTCGGAACGGCCATCGTTGGTACTCCAGATCTGGGGCATCGGCCTCGTGGGCGACGCGAAACTCGTGCGGGGTGCACCGTCGTCCGCGATGCCGAACGGTCCGGACAGCCGGCCGAAGGCGCAAGATTTCGGTGGATCGGCGCGGCTTATACACATCTCTCACGGCTTTGACCAGTGCTCGCGGCGCATTTTCCGCGCGACCGCCGGCCCGTCCGATCTCGACCCTCCCGCATACACCACGGATACGAAAGCCCGCGACCGCCTCTTGGAAAGCCGCCCGTTTCGCGTTAGCTCCGATCGGCCGGTGCCACGACGCCGGCGCCGTCCGGAACCCGTCGCGCCGATGACCGCTCCTCAGACCCTCTTCGAGACCCGGCTCGCCGCCGACGCCACCCAGATCGAGGCGATGCTCGAGCGGCTCCTCGCCGACGACGCCCTCGCCGGCGAGATCCTGCGCCCTGCCCGCCTCCTCGCCGCCATGCGCCACGCCGTGCTCGGCGGCGGCAAGCGGCTGCGCCCCTTCCTGATGATCGAGGCGGCGCGGGTGTTCGGCTGCGAGGGCGAGGCCGTGGTCCGCGCCGCGTGCGCCGTCGAACTCGTCCACTGCTACAGCCTCGTCCACGACGACCTGCCGCAGATGGACGACGACGACCTGCGCCGCGGCCGCCCGACCGTCCACCGCGCCTTCGACGAGGCGACCGCCATCCTGGTCGGCGACGGTTTGCAGAGCCTCGCCTTCGATCTCCTCGCCGATCCGGCGACCCACGCCGATCCGGCGGTGCGCGCCGAACTCGTCCTGCGGCTGGCGCGCGGTGCCGGCATCGGCGGCATGGTCGGCGGCCAGATGCTCGATCTGGCGGCCGAGGGCCGCTGGACCGCCGACGGTCGCCCCGAGACCCTCGGCGACGCCGAGATCCGCCGCCTCCAGGCGATGAAGACCGGGGCGCTCCTGCGTTTTCCGCTCGAGGCCGGGGCGATCTTCGCCGGCGCCGATCCGCAGCACGTCGCCCGCTTCGGCCGTTTCGGCGCCATCGTCGGCCTCGCCTTCCAGATCGCCGACGACCTGCTCGACGTCGAGGCCTCGGCCGAGACCATGGGCAAGGCGACCGGCAAGGACGCCGCCCGCGGCAAGGGCACGCTGATCGCCCTCCACGGCGTCGCGGCGATGCGGGCGGAGCTTTCCCGTCTGGTCGAAGCCGCCACCGCCGAACTCGCCCCCTACGGCGACCGCGCCGCAACGCTCGTCGCCGCCGCGCGGTTCATCGCCGAACGCAGGAACTGAGGTAAGCGCCGGCCGGCGGGGTGTTCCCCCCCCCCTCCCCCGTCATCGCCGGGTCGAGCCCAGTGCTGTCCGGTTCGGTTCGGCTGGACAAGGTGCATGGCATTGATTCTACTCGAATTCGCACGTCTGGCGGACGGTTGCGGTTCGAATGGAGATCGATGCCATGCAGGATCAGGCTACGGTTTTTTCTCAGGCTCTGCAGCACATTCCGTGGGGTGTCCTGAACCGCGAGGCGATGGCGCGGCGCGCCGACAAGGGTGTCCGGCGGTTGGATTGCCGCAGCCATCCGGCGGCGTTGCTGATCGCACAGTGCTTCGGCGCCCGCGGGCTGCGCGACATCGAAGCGGCGATGAAGGTCCATGCCGGTGGTCTGTCGCGACGCGGCATCGTGCCGGCGCGACGCTCGACCCTGTCGGATGCCGATCGGAGCCGCGATCCGGCGCTGTTCGAGGCGCTGATCCCTCCGCTCCTGGCGCAATTGCGGCCGAAGGCGCTCGACGTCACGCGACGCGAGTTGCGCCTGATCGACGCGACGCTCGTCCATCCGGGTGCCGGCGCCGCCGCCTGGGCCCGCTTCGAGGCCGGCCTCGTCGCCGCCAAGGTCCACGTCGTCTACGACCCGGCGATCGAGGCGCCGACCTTCTTCCAACTGACCTCGGCCAACACCAACGACATCACCGTGGCCAAGACCGGCGTCCCGATCACCCCGGGCGCCACCTACGTCTTCGACCTCGGCTACTACGACTACCGCTTCTGGGGCGATCTCGCCGCCGCCGGTTGCCGGTTGGTGACGCGACTGAAGAAGAACACCCGGATCACCGTGATCGGCGCGCGGCCCAAGCCGGCCGACGCCGACCTCCTCGCCGACACGATCGTCCGTCTGCCGCCGAAGACCGGCCGCAATCGGCGCAACCCCTTCGACCGCGACGGCCGGGTGGTCGAGGTCCGCCTGGAGAGCGGCCGCATCCTGCGTCTGTTCACCAACGACCTGACCAGTTCGCCGCGCCAGATCGCCGATCTCTACAAGAAACGCTGGGACATAGAGCTGTTCTTCCGCGTGATGAAGCAGACGTTGCGGATCAAGACCTTCATCGGGCGCAGCGAGAACGCCGTACGGCTCCAGATCGTCGCCGCCATGATCGTCTACATCATCATGAAGATCATCCATCAACGAACGGCACCGGACGTGCCCTTCACCAACTTCGTGGCGATGATGGCATTCAGCTTGTTCCACCGGATCCGTATCGCCGCCGTCATCGCCCACGCCACCCGCCCCGCACTCCGACCCCCGACCACAGCAACCCTCCAGTATGAGCTGCTCATATGACGAACGAACCGGACAGCATTGGGGGCGAGCCCGGCGACCCATCGGACTCGCCCCCGGGGACCGGCGTCCGTGCGCGATCCTTCGAGACCGGCCTGCGGCCCTCCTCAGGATGAGGCGCTGGGGATTTCCGAGCAATGACGAACGCCTCATGCTGAGGAGGCGCGCCTCGCGCGCCGTCTCGAAGCATCGCGCACGGCATTGAAATCGGCTGATCGAACCGCGCAGAGGTTCTCGCGAGGGGAGAAGGGGCCCCTGCCACGCGACACCGGCATGCGGCCACCCCATTCTCCTCCCAGAAACGAAAACGGCGGGCCGAGGCCCGCCGTCGAACGTCGTCCGAACGCTCCGAGGCTCACGCCCCGAGCGCCTTTTCCAACACCCGCGCCAGCCGGCGGCCGAAATCGGCCGGATCGTCCGGCGCCTCGCCCTCGGCCACCTTGGCCTGACCGAGGAGGAGATGGCCGGCGTCCTCGACCAGTCCGTCGTCGGCGCCGATCTTGGCGGCGATCGCGGTAACCAGATGATGCGTCGGATTGATCTCCAGCACCGGTTTGCCGAACGGCGCGCCGCCTTGATGACGCGCCATCAGCTTCTCGAACTGCTTGTCCGGCCCGAACTCGGAGGCGACGAGACAGGCCGGCGACGACGCGAGACGCGCCGAGGTGCGCACGTCCGACACCTTGTCGGCGAGCAGACCCTTGAGCTTCTCGACCAGCGCCGCGACGCCCGCCGCATCGCTCTCCTCCGGCTTCGGAGCCTCCTCGCTCACCGGGATGGCGTCGAGATCCGACGCGCCCTGCGTCACCGACTGGAACGGCTTGCCCTCGTAGCCGAGCGCGGTCCTGACCCAGAAGGCGTCGACCGGATCGGTGAGCAGCAGCACCTCGATGCCGCGCGCCTTGAAGCCCTCGAGATGCGGGCTCGACTCGGCCCGGGCGAGATCGTCGGCGAGCAGGTAGTAGATCTTGGTCTGGTTTTCCTTCAGCCCGGCGACGTAGTTCTCGAGCGTCCGCGTGCCCTCGCCACTCGTCGTCGTCTTGAAGCGGGCGATCTTGAACAGCTCGTCGCGTCGGTCGGTGTCCTCGTAGAGGCCCTCCTTGATCACCGGGCCGAAGGCCTCCCAGACGCCGGCGAACTTCTCCGCGTCGGCCTCGGCGAGCTTGGCGAGTTCGGAGAGCAGCCGCGTCGTCACCGCCTTGCGGATCGCCTCCAGCACCGGATTGTGCTGCAGCATCTCGCGCGACAGGTTGAGCGGCAGGTCTTCCGAGTCGACCACGCCGCGCACGAAGCGCAGCCAGTGCGGCAACAGGTCGACGTCGTCGGCGATGAAGACGCGGCGGACGTAGAGCTTGATGTGGCCCTTGCGCGCCGGATCGAAGAGATCGAACGGCTTCATCGACGGGGTGAACAGCAGCACCGTGTACTCGTGGCGGCCCTCCGCCTTGTAGTGCACGGTCATCGCCGGCTCGTCCCACTGGCCCGAGACGTTGCCGTAGAACTCCTTGTAGGCTTCGGCCGTGATCTCCGACTTGGGCTTCGCCCACAGGGCCGAACCGTCGGAGAGCGCCTTCGCCTCCTCGCCGAGCTTGACGAAGCGCACCGGCACCGGCACGTGCGCCGAATAGGTCTCGACGATGCGCTCGACCGTTTCTTCCCTCGCGTAGTCGAGGCTCTCGTCGTTGAGCTCGAGCCGGATCACCGTGCCGCGCGCCGGCGCATCGGCGTCCTCGGCCGGCATGATCTCGTAGCCGTTGATGCCGTCGGAAATCCAGGTCGAGGCCTCGGCGTGGCCGGCGCGGCGCGAGGTGACGACCACCCGCTTCGCCACCATGAAGGCCGAATAGAAGCCGACGCCGAACTGACCGATGAGGTTCGACGCCTTGCCACCGGCCTGACCGGCGGCCTCCAGGAAGGCGCGCGTGCCGGACTTGGCGATGGTGCCGAGGTTCTCGATCAGCTCGTCGCGGGTCATGCCGATGCCGTTGTCGGCGATCGTCAGGGTCTTGGCCTCCGCATCGGCGGCGATGGTGATGGCGAGTTCGCCGTCCTCACCCATCAGCTCCGGCGTCTCCAGCGCCAGATAGCGCAGCTTCTCGCAGGCGTCGGCCGCGTTGGAGACGAGTTCGCGCAAGAAGATGTCGCGGTTCGAATAGACCGAATGCACCATGAGATGCAGCAGGCGCGACACCTCGGCCTGGAAGGCGTGGGTTTCGGTCGGGCGATCGATGGTGTCCGTCATGGGAAACTCTCGGATCCTGTCGAATTGTCGGGAGGGCGCGAGCACGCGGAACGTGCCGCGACGCTGGCGGTCATATCGGGGAAAGTGACCGGGGATTCAAGAGGGTGGAAAGACACGTCGCTCGCATGAACACATTCGATTCCGTAGATCGAGGGTCGATCGGATGATGGCGTAGCACGCAAGGTTGGGGGCCCACGGACGCTGGGCCGATCGGCAGCATCGGGCGGTGCTTATTGCTGGTCGTGCCGAAGAGCGCGACAGAATGAGGGTCGCGGGGCGTGAATTTAACTTAAACGTTGAGCGGGTATGGAGAACCAACAATATTTATATATATGGCTTTAAAGTGCCGCCAATTAATTCTGTAATACCGGTCTTAATCTAACGTACCACGTATATAAAATCGCCCCGATATCTCGATTCCTGGTAAAAGACCAGCATCGACGACTGCCCAATCTAACCGGAATACAATTCTATCGAGAAAATAGCGCTTACCGACTAAAAACTTCTCATCCAGTTGAATTCTGCCGCCTAATCCATAGCGGACTTTGTATTTAATACCCGCTGTTCGCTTCACGAAGCGCGTATTCGGCGACCGATCATTATGTACGATGACATTTCGAAGTGCGCTTATCGCCAGACAGTATTCCTTTTCTTCTGAATCTGGAAATACGTCGAATTTGAACCTCTTCTTGATTTCTACTGCCAATTCGTTTATGCGCGCGCCTTGATAACGCTCCGCAATTTTTTCACAGACGAAGTATCTCCGGCCTTCTTCGCTGTGATGACGAGAAGTGACCGGAGTAATTTTCTCATATATAGTAGAATATTTTTCAATATCATCCTGAGATATATTGTTGAAATTTTCAAGCAAAAGATCAAAGAAAATTGATTCTAGATACATTGCGATATGATCATGCGATCTACACACAAATTGCTCGGTAAAGTATTGAAGAAAAGTCCTGTATTTTTGGTAAATGTTCCTCTCGGTGACACCAAACGGGTTTGTCTCTACGATGTATTTTATTGTTGAATGATAGTATTCGTTAAAATCTCGGAACTCTTTTACTCTCTCAATATACTCCACTGCTGCCTGCGTCACGCGCCGGCCTGGGGTGTTCGGGAAATAGGCTTCCTTTTCTTCTGCAATCATAAGTGTATCCATTCAAGTAATTACAATCGCCATTTTAACTAGTCTTCCCCCGGACTCCCTCGGCCACCACCCGGTTCGGCGACGCACGGCCCGCCTCTTCTTCGGCGAGGTTGGCCATCGTCGTCTCGGCGATGGCGGTCAGCGCCTCTTCGGTGAAGAAGGCCTGATGGCCGGTGACCAGCACGTTGGGGAAGGTCAGGAGCCGCTGGAAGACGTCGTCCTGAATGATCTCGTTGGAGAGATCCTCGAAGAACAGATCGGCCTCCTGCTCGTAGACGTCGAGCCCGACGGCGCCGATCTTGCCCGACTTCAGGCCGGCGATCACCGCTTCGGCGTCGATCAGCGCGCCGCGCGAGGTGTTGATCAGGATCACCCCCGGCTTCGCCCGCTCGATCGCCGCCGCGTCGATGATGTGGCGGGTCTCCGGGGTCAGCGGACAATGGAGCGTGATCACGTCCGACGAGGCGACCAGCGTGTCGACGTCCACGTAGCCGACCCCTACCGCCTTCAGCTCGGCATCCTCGTAGCGGTCGTGCGCCAGCACCCGGCAGCCGAAGCCCGCCGCCATGCACTTCGCCACCAGCGCCCCGATGCGGCCGGTGCCGACGACGCCGATCGTCTTGCCGTGGAGATCGCGGCCGAGGAGCCCGTCGAGGGCGAAATTGTTGTCGCGCACCCGCGACCAAGCTCAGGGGAATCGAAGATCGAGCGCCCACACCAGGCCAACTGTCAATTCCGACACCGAATGCGGCAAATTGGTCGGCACCCGCACCACGGCGAGGCCGAGCCGCGCCGCCGCGTCGAGGTCGACGTTGTTGTAGCCGGCCGCCCGGAGCGCCACGATCCGCGTGCCGCCCGCCGCCAGAACCTCCAGCACCGCCGCGTCGAGCGTGTCGTTGACGAAGGCGCAGACCGCCGGAAAGCCCTCCGCCAGCCGTGCCGTCGTCGCGTCGAGCTTCGGCTCGAAATAGACCGGCTCCTGGCCGCGCGCCGGGGCGGCACGGTCGAGGAACAGGCGGTCGTAGGGCTTGGTCGAGAAGACGGCGATGCGCATGGACGGACGATCCTCCGGGACGGCGCCCGTCGCGCCGTCCGCGTGCTCGATAGACCACGAAGCGGTGACCGGAACAAGAAAGCCCGGGTGCGGCGCACCCGGGCTCTCGTCACGGATCTGCGATCGACGTCGCCTCAGCCGAGATCGCGCACGTCGATGAAGCGGCCGGCGATCGCCGCCGCCGCCGCCATCGCCGGGCTGACGAGATGGGTGCGGCCCTTGAAGCCCTGACGGCCCTCGAAGTTGCGGTTCGAGGTCGAGGCCGAGCGCTCGCCGGGCGACAGCCGGTCGGCGTTCATCGCGAGGCACATCGAGCAGCCCGGCTCGCGCCATTCGAAGCCGGCTTCGACGAGGATCTTGTCGAGCCCCTCGGCCTCCGCCTGCTCCTTGACCAGACCCGAGCCCGGCACGGCCAGCGCACGGACACCCTCGGCCACCTTGCGGCCCTCGGCCACTTGCGCCGCGGCGCGGAAGTCCTCGATGCGGCCGTTGGTGCACGAGCCGATGAACACCGTGTCGATCTTGACGTCGGTCATCTTGGTACCCGGCTTCAGAGCCATGTACTCGAGCGCCCGCCACTTCGAGGCCCGCTTGGTCTCGTCGGCGATGTCGTCCGGGTTGGGGATCGGCGCATCGATGGCGATGACGTCTTCCGGCGAGGTGCCCCAGGTGACGTTCGGCTTCAGGCTCGCCGCGTCGATGTGGATCTCGGCGTCGAAATGGGCGCCCTCGTCGGAGAACAACGTCTTCCAATAGGCGACCGCCGCATCCCAGGCCTCGCCCTTCGGCGCCTTCGGCTTGTCGCGGAAGTAGTCGATGGTCTTCTCGTCGGGAGCGACGAGACCGGCGCGCGCGCCCGCCTCGATCGACATGTTGCACACCGTCATGCGGCCCTCGATCGACAGATCGCGGATCGCCTGTCCGGTGTATTCGATGACGTAGCCGGTTCCGCCGGCGGTGCCGAGGCGGCCGATGATGGCCAGCACGATGTCCTTGGCGGTGATGCCGGCCGGCGCTGCGCCGTCGACCACCACCTTCATGTTCTTCGCCTTGGCCTGGACCAGCGTCTGGGTGGCGAGCACGTGCTCGACCTCCGAGGTGCCGATGCCGTGGGCGAGCGCCCCGAAGGCGCC
>CALMYM010000170.1 GCA_937873675.1 uncultured Alphaproteobacteria bacterium
CCTCGCCCGCCGCCTCCGGGGCGAGGCCCCCCCCCCCCCCCCTCCCCCCCCCCCCCCCGCCCGCCCCCCCCCCCCCCCCCGGGCGGGCCCCTCGGGCGGGGGGGAAGACCCCCGCCGCGCCATCGCCAAGGTGAAGGCCGAGATGCCCGCCGACGCCGCCAAACTGCTGTTCGGCGGGGCCAAGGCGCCGGCGCCGCTCGCCGCCCGCTCGATCGGCGCCTATTCGCGCGGCTGTCTCGCCGGCGCCGTGGCGCTGCCGGTCAACGGCGCGACCTGGCAGGTGATGCGCCTGTCGCGCAACCGCAACTGGGGTCACCCGCGCCTCGTCGCCTTCCTCGAGCGCTTCGCCGACAAGGGCAAATCCGTCGGTTGGCCGGGCCTCTTGGTCGGCGACCTGTCGCAGCCGCGCGGCGGCCCGATGATCACCGGCCACGCCAGTCATCAGATCGGCCTCGACGCCGACATCTGGTTCCTGCCGATGCCGGGAAAAGAACTGAGCCGCGCCGAGCGCGAGACCCTCTCGGCGGTGTCGATGGTGAACATGAAGACGCGCGAGATCGACGCTTCGGTCTGGACCCCGACCCGCACGGCGCTGGTGCGTCAGGCGGCGCTCGACGAGGACGTGGCGCGGATCTTCGTCAATCCGGCGATCAAGAAGGTGATGTGCGACACGGCGAAGGGGGATCGCGGCTGGCTCGCCAAGGTGCGCCCCTGGTACGGCCACAACTACCACTTCCACGTCCGCCTCGCCTGTCCGCCGGGCGTGGCCGACTGCAAGGATCAGGCGCCGGTGACCGACGGCGACGGATGCGACGCCGACCTCGCATGGTGGCTCGGCCCCGAACCGTGGAAACCGTCACCGCCGGAGAAGCCGCGCCCGCCGCTGAAGCTGGCCGATCTGCCGGCCGCCTGTTCGCAGGTGCTGGTGGCGGAGTGAGACCACCGGTCATCGAAAATGACCGATGGTGGTCCTGACGCGAATGTCTCATACCTCGGATGCAGATGAGAAACTCGCCTGTCTTCGAAGGCCGGATGTGTCGGCACCTTCGACCTTCGGCATGAGACCGAACCGACGAAGTTTCGACCTTTTCGAAACTTCGTCGGTGAAGGCGAGCCCGAACGGGCGTCGGCCGGTCAGGCCGTGATGCCGATGAAATTCGGACTCGTCCGAATTTCATCGGCCGAGTATGAGACCCGGCGCACGACGCTCCCGTCGGGTCGAAGCGTCGTGCGATCGATGGGCGCACCGCGCCTTTCAGTGACCGCCGCCGCCGTGGCCCTCGGCCTTCGCCTCCCCCGCCTCGTGCTGGACGTGGATGCGGTCCATCAGGGCCAGGAAGACGCCCGAGCCGACGAAGACGATGTGGAGGATGACCATCCACAGGATGTCACGGTCGGTGTACTTCGGGATGTCCATGAAGATCTTGAGCAGATGGATGCCCGAGATGGCGACGATCGAGGCGATCAGCTTGAGCTTCAGCCCGGCGAAGTCGACCTTGCCCATCCAGTCCGGTTGGTCTTCGTGGCCTTCGAGATCGATCTTGGAAACGAAGTTCTCGTAGCCCGAGAAGACGACGATCAGCAGGAGATTGCCGGCGAGCGTCAGATCGATCAGCGACAACAGGGCGAGCACCACGTCGCTTTCGCTGGCATGGAGCGCATGGAGCGCGAATTCGCCCAGGGCCTGGAGGAATTTGAACATCAGGATCAGAAGCGCGCCGACCAGGCCGACGTACATCGGTGCCATCAGCCACCGACTGGCGAACAACCCGTTTTCGATCCAGCGTTCCACACCTTTCGACACGTCCGTACCTCTCGTCCTGATCTTATCTTCGACATTTCCGGCTCGAGACCCGGTTACCAGAGTTCCCGGAGTTCATCCAGGGCGGCCGCCGCGACCCGGGTCCGCGAACCGTAGAGTTCCTCGCCCAGTTCCAACGCCTTCTTGGTGAATTTGCGGCGGCGGCCGGCGATCAGCTCGACCACCCCGGCGCGCCCTTCGCGCGGCCGCAACAGCCGCTCGTCGGTCTCGATCCGCTGTTGCAGGACCGCCAGATCGTGTTCTTCGCCCAGGATTTCGCCGAGATCTTCGAGATCGCGCTGAAGAGCCTGGGTGGTGATCGCCGTCTCGACCGGCACCAGGGCCGAGAGATGGCGGCGCTGCTTCACCCGCTTGCGCCAATCGTGCAGCGTCTCCACCGTGAAGCCGTCGGTGAGCTCGCGCCAATCGCGGCGACCGCGGCGATAGGACGCGACCAACGCGTCGGCGAGCAGACGTCCGGCCTCGAAGCGATCGGGCAGCGAACGGGCGTCGGCTTCGCGCGCCCGGAGCCGAGACGCGACCTCGTCGAGCGGCGGCAGCGGGCGGGGGGCCGCGGCCCGTTCGCTCTCCAGCCGTTCGACCAGGAGACCGGCGGCGGCGACATCGCGGCCCTCGGCGCGGGCGAGGATGCGTCGCGCCTCGAACGCCGCCACGTCGGCGTCGCGCGCGCCGGCCAGCAGCCGCGCCGTGTCGCGCGCCTGGATCGTCCGGTTCTCGCGATTGGCGCCCGCCACCTCGTCGAGGACGAAGAAGATGCTGCGCGCCCGCTTCAGCCGCCGCCGCACCCGATGGATCGCCTCCTCCGGCGCGATCGCCGGGTCGGAGAGGGATTCGCGGGCGCTGACGATCTCGCCCAGCAACACCCGCTTCAGTCCTTGCGCCAGCGTTTCGCCCGGCAGCAGGTCGAAGCGGCTCTTGCCGGTCGCGCTCGGTGCGATCTCGAGCGGCGTGTCGTCGTAGGTGGAGGATCGCGGATCGTCTTCGAGGATGATCATGGCCGAACTCCCGAGGCCGACGGAAGGACGCCGACGCGATCCGCGCGGCGGACGCGATCGACGCTCCCGCACCGTGCGCCGGCGCGTCCGCGGGTCGTCGTCGGGAGTGCGGGGTCGTACATGCGTCTCCTCCTCCTCGGGGTCGTCGTTTCGCCGCCTCGTCGTCGCTCCATCGGGCGCTCCCGGGTGCCGACGACCGAGTCGGTCACCGATAGGGGCGCCGTTCGACGATTCCGTGACGCTCGCTCTCGCGCCGTCCCGTCTCAGGGAACGACGCCGATCGGAGTGGCCCGTTTGCGGCCGAGCGCGATGAACAGCGCACCGATGAGCGCGAGCAGCGCCCAGGTCGGCAACGCCAACACCGTCCCGGTCGTCGCCGTCCACGCCGCCGCGCCGATCCGGCCCTCGACGACGCCGCGCAACGCGCCGAGCGACGACGGCGCCAGTTCGCTCCAGGCGGCGAAGCTCGAGGTCATGACCACCTGCGACGCGGCGATCGACCTCATGCCGTCGATCACCGCGGCGACGAAGGCGCCCGCCACCGTCCACAATCCGAGAGTGCGTGCGATCAGCCTGAGCATTCCGTCCGACCCTTCACTCCACGCCACCGGCCCACCGCCGATTCGCCGGCCCGTCGTCGTGAAAACGTGGGGCTTCTCCCCGCGTGTCGCAACCGATCCGTCGTCGGAAGCGCCTCACGACCCCGATGTGTGCGATGCAACATGATTCAGCGGGGAAATTCAATCGATTACGCGCAATTTTATGCGAACCGAGTCGCTTGCGCCGGTCGGCGGCTCCGGTTAACCGTTGCGACGAGAGGTCGCAGCCGACGAGACCGAGACCGAGCGGCGGCCGGTTCCACCAGGACGAAGGGGATCTCCGCGAGGGCGCGCACGGTCGCGATGCGCCGCCGCTCCGAACGATCCCGGAGGGGACGCGCATGGCGACGGACGACATCTCTCCGGCTCGGGCCGATCACGCCGGCCGCGGCCACAACGACGAACTCTCCGAAGCCGCGCTGTTCTTCCACCGCATGCCGCGGCCGGGCAAGCTCGAGATCCAGGCGACCAAGCCGCTCGGCAACCAGCGCGACCTGGCGCTCGCCTATTCGCCGGGCGTCGCCGCCCCCTGTCTCGCCATCCGCGACGATCCCGAGACGGTCGCCGACTACACCGCCCGCGGCAATCTCGTCGCCGTCGTCTCCAACGGCACGGCGGTGCTCGGCCTCGGCAACATCGGCCCCTTGGCGTCGAAGCCGGTGATGGAGGGCAAGGCCGTCCTCTTCAAGAAGTTCGCCGACATCGACGTCTTCGACATCGAGATCGACGCGCCCACCGTCGAGCGCATGGTCGACACCGTCTCGGCGCTGGAGCCCACCTTCGGCGGCATCAACCTCGAGGACATCAAGGCGCCGGAGTGCTTCGAGGTCGAGCGCATCCTGCGCGAGAAGATGAAGATCCCGGTCTTCCACGACGACCAGCACGGCACCGCCATCATCGTCGCCACGGCGATCCGCAACGGCCTCGAGATCGCCGGCAAGTCGCTCGCCGAGGTCAAGATCGTCGCCTCCGGCGCCGGCGCGGCGGCGCTCGCCTGCCTGAACCTCCTGGTCTCGCTCGGGGCGAAGCGCGACAACATCTGGGTCTGCGACCTCGAGGGCCTCGTCTTCGAGGGCCGCACCGTCCACATGGACCCCTACAAGGCGATCTACGCCAAGGCGACCGACAAGCGCACGCTGGCCGACGTCATCGACGGCGCCGACGTCTTCCTCGGCCTCTCCGCCGGCGGCGTGCTGAAGCCCGAACTGCTCGCCCGCATGGCCGACCGGCCGATGATCCTGGCGCTCGCCAATCCGACGCCCGAGATCATGCCCGACGTCGCCCGCAAGCTGCGCCCCGACGCCATGGTCTGCACCGGGCGCTCCGACTTCCCCAATCAGGTCAACAACGTCCTCTGCTTCCCCTACATCTTCCGCGGCGCCCTCGACGTCGGCGCCACCGCGATCAACGAGGAGATGAAGCGGGCGGCGGTCGAGGCCATCGCCGCGCTCGCCCGTGAGGAACCCTCGGAAGTGGCGGCGCGCGCCTATGGCGGCGTCACCCACACCTTCTGGCCGGGATACCTCATTCCCTCGCCCTTCGATCAGCGCCTCATCCTGCGCATCGCCCCCGCCGTCGCCCGCGCCGCGATCGCGACCGGTGTGGCGACGCGGCCGATCCGCGATTTCGACGCCTATCACGACCGTCTCGTCCGCTTCGTCTTCCGCTCCGGCCTGGTGATGAAGCCGGTGACGGCGGTCGCCAAGGCGGCGAAGGTCAAGAGCCGCATCGTCTATTCAGACGGCGAGGACGAGCGCGTGCTGCGCGCCGCCCAAGTGCTGCTCGAAGAGGGTATCGCCGCGCCGATCCTGATCGGCCGGCCCAAGGTGATCGCCACGCGCTGCGAGCGTTTCGGCCTCAAGATCCGTCCCGACGTCGACCTCGAAGTCGTCGATCCGGCCCACGACCACCGCTACAACGACTACGTCGCCACCTATTTCGCCAAGGTCGGCCGCAAGGGCATCACCCCCGACGCCGCCAAGACGATCGTCCGCTCGAACGCCACCGTGATCGGCGCCGTGGCGGTGGAACGCGGCGAGGCCGACGTGCTGATCTGCGGCCTGGAGGGCGGCTTCATCCGTCACCTCAAGGTGGTCGAGGACGTCATCGGCCTGGAGAGCCCGGAGGCCCATTTCGCCACCCTGTCGCTGCTCCTGTCGCAGCGCGGCTCGTGGTTCCTCACCGACACCTACGGCACGCCCGAGCCGACGCCGGAGGAGATCGCCCGCACCACCGTCCTCGCCGCCCGCCACATCCGCCGCTTCGGCCTGCCGCCCAAGGCGGCGCTCCTGTCGGCGTCGAACTTCGGCTCCCGCGACCTCGCCTCCGCCGCCAAGATGCGCGAGGCGCTGGCCATCGTGAATCGCCTCGAGCCGGATCTCGAGATCGACGGCGAGATGCACGGCGACGCCGCGCTCAACACCGCGGTGCGCGATCGCATGATGCCGAACTCGCCGCTGAAGGGTGAGGCGAACCTCCTGGTCTTCCCCTCGCTCGACGCCGCCAACATCACGTTGAACCTGGTCAAGGCGATGACCGACGCCCTCCACGTCGGCCCGATCCTGCTCGGGGCGGCCAAGGTGGCGCACGTGCTCACCCCATCGGTCACCTCGCGCGGCGTCGTCAACATGTCGACGCTCGCCGCCGTCGAGGCCGGGTCGCGTGCCGCGACGATGGCTTAACTCCGCCTTAAATCGCCCGAATTAGCGTCGGATGAGGGGTGCGCCGCCGCGCGCCGAGCGTGGCGCGAGGGTGGAGGGCGATTTGGCGAGACGGTCGGAATCGAGACGAGAGCCCGTCTTCGACATGCCTGCCGACGAGCCGGACCTCCTCGACCTGCGCCTCGGCCCGGAGGATCGGCCGGCACCGACCCGCGGCCCGGCGCGTCGCCGCCCGCCGCGCGACCGCGGTCGTGATCGCCACGAGCCCTCCTTCGTCGCCGACGACGAGGCCGCCGCCTCGCACCGTTCCGAAGAGCCGTCCCGGCGCCGCCGGTCCGGCTCCGCCGACGAGGCCGAGATCATGGACGAGGACACCTCCGAACGCCGGCC
>CALMYM010000171.1 GCA_937873675.1 uncultured Alphaproteobacteria bacterium
CGCGACGAGGCGGCCGAGGAGATGTTGCGCCAGAGCCTCGACATCGATCCGCGCCAGCGCGAGGTGGCGCAGCACTTCACGGCCCTGCGCCAGCGCACCTGCGAATGGCCTGTCATCGTGCCGACCGAACGGGTGAGCCGGCGCGATCTGATGCTCGGCCTCTCGCCGCTCTCGGCCGCCGCCTACACCGACGATCCGCTGTTCCAACTGGCGCTCGCCGCGCATTACAACGCCGTCGACGTCGGCCTGCCGGCGCAGGCGACGACGAGTTGGCCGCGCGCCGCCGTCCGCGACGGGCGGCTGCGGATCGGCTACCTCTCCTCGGCCCTGCGCGAACACGCCGCCGGCCATCTGATGGCCGAGGTCTTCGGGCTGCACGATCGCTCCAAGGTCGAGATCTTCGCCTACTACTGCGGGCCGAAGGCCGCCGATCCGCTGCATCTGGCCTATCGCGCCGCCGCCGATCACTGGGTCGACGTCTCGGAGATGGACGACGCCACCGCGGCGGGCCGCATCGCCGCGGACGGCGTCCACATCCTGGTCGACGTCAACGGCTACACCCGCGAGGGGCGGACGAAGCTCCTGGCGATGCGGCCGGCGCCGATCATCGTCAACTGGCTCGGCTATCCCGGCACGGTGGCGAGCCCCTATCACCACTACATCGTCGCCGACGACTGGATCATCCCGCCCGATCACGAGATCTTCTATTCGGAGAAGGTGCTGCGGCTGCCGTGCTATCAGCCCAACAACCGCGTCCGGACGATCGCCGAGACGCGCCCGACTCGCGCCGAGGCCGGGTTGCCGGAGGACGGGGTCGTCTACTGCTCGTTCAACGGCACCCACAAGATCACCCGCTTCACCTTCGATCGCTGGCTCGACGTGCTGACGCGGGTGCCCGGGTCCGTGCTGTGGCTGCTGACCGGGGCGGACGGCACCAATGATCGGCTGAAGGCTCATGCGGCGGCGCGCGGCGTCGCGCCGGAGCGCATCGTCTTCGCCCCGAAGATCGCCAACCCGTTGCACCTCGCCCGCTATCCGCTCGCCGATCTCTTCCTCGACAACACCCCCTACGGCGCGCACACGACCGCCTCGGACGCGCTGTGGATGGGCGTGCCGGTGCTCACCTGGTCGGGGCGTTGTTTCGCGGCACGGGTCTGCGGTTCGCTGGTGCGCTCGGCCGGGCTACCCGAACTCGTCGTCGAAACGTCCGAAGCCTATGTCGACAAGGCCGTCGCCCTCGGGCACGACAGGGCCTTCCTCGCCCACCTGCGTCGGCGGCTCGAAGAGGGGCGCGACAGCTGCACGCTCTTCGACATGGCTCTCCTCGTCGAGCGGCTCGAGGGGCTCTACGAGGAGATGTGGGCCGATCACGCCGCCGGGCGGCTGCCGAAGCCCGATCTCGCCGATCTCGACGCCTATCTCGACGTCGCCCTCGACTTCGATCACGAAGCGGTGGAGGTCGGCGCCATCGCCGACTATCGCGGCTGGTGGCGCGATCGTCTCGCCGCGCGTCATCGGCTGCGCCCGCTCCACGCCGACCGCCGTCTGCTCGGCGCCTGAGCGGACCGGCGGAGTGCCCGGACCTCGACGGCCGGGTAGAAACTGCCGGTTCCGCTCGGGCGGGGAAGAAGGTGCCGGCCGGGGCGTCGTACCGGCGAGGAAGGCGGGTGTGACCCGCGATACGCGGCACCGACGTAGCGGAAACAATTCCCCGACCGATCACGCCGCAGCGTATCCCGACCGTGTCTCGTCCGTTTCCGTGAGATCGCCGCCATCTCATTGGAAATACGTGAGAAATTCGATTCTCTTGGCCCACCGATTGCATCTCTCCGCGTGAGCTCGAAGGTCCGAAGTCGAGCCGAGATGCAACCGATGGAGCGTCATCATGATCAACTCGATAGGATCCCAGGGATCCGCAATGAGCATGTGGAACGTCTCCCGGTCGACGGGCGCGCAATCGACGTCGTCGACCGAGGGGACACGGAAGTCTCCGAGCGAGGATCTGTTCTCCAAGCTCGACGGCGACGGCAGCGGCGGGCTGTCGGCGAGCGAACTGCAGAGCTTCGTCGACAAGATGTCGAGCACCACCCGCGGGGCGCTGTTGACCACCCAGGAAGCGAGCGGATCGTCGTCGAGTTCGACGTCGACCACGTCGGCCGACGAACTCCTCTCCGCCATGGACGGCGACGGCGACGGCTCGGTGTCGCAGAGCGAACTCGACACCTACATGAAGGCGAACGCCCCGGCCGGCGGACCGCCGCCGCCCCCACCGCCGCCTGATGAAGGCACCGGTTCCGCGGCGGGAGGCGACCCGTCGTCGACGGTGTTCTCGGCGATCGATGCCGACGGCGACGGTTCGGTGTCGCAGAGCGAGCTCGCCGATTTCCTCGCGGCGATGAAACCCGACACGTCGACCTCCTCGACGGACGACGCGACATCGACCGAGGACGGCACGACTGCGACCTCGACGTCGTCGAGCGACGACATCGCGTCGCTCTTCACCTCGATCGACACCGACGGCGACGGCGCCGTCTCGCAGAGCGAACTCGACGCCTTCATGAAGACGCAGGGGCCGCCGCCTCCGCCGCCGCACGGCATGCACGCCGAGAACGACGCCTCGAGCAGCACGACGGCGAGTTCGTCGACCACTTCGTCCTCGACCTCCGAGGACACGTCGACGTCGAGCGACACGACCGCCGATCTCGCCCAGCAACTGGCCGCCGCCATGGCCCAGTTCGCCGCTCAGGCCTACGGCCGGGTGCAGAGCGGCAGCGAGATCACCAGCCTCCTCGGCGCCGTCGCCTGACCGAATGGATGGCGGGGGGACGCGTCGGCGCGCCCCCCACCTCACCCTTCCATCAGCGAACAGGGACCGGGTCACCATGGCGCGGTACGGTCCGTCGATCGGACGGCCCTTCGGCGCGTCTTCGGCCGTCCGGATCGCGGCGGACCGGGTGGCGGAACGCATCCCGACTGCCACTCGGAGGCGCGGCGCATCGG
>CALMYM010000172.1 GCA_937873675.1 uncultured Alphaproteobacteria bacterium
ATGCCGCTGTCGGTCTCGCGCAGGCGGGCGAGCGGCTCGAGCGCCTTGGCGAAGTCGGCGTTGCGGCCGGCGGTGTCGGACCAGGCGCGGCGCAGCGAGGCGAGGGTGCGGAAGCCGCCGAGATCGATCGCCGAAGAAGGCACCGTCGCCGCCGGTTTCGCCGCCGTCGTGTCGGTCGGCGTGGTCGGGGCGGTCGAGACGACGCGCACCGTCTTGGCCGGCTGGATCTCGCTCGGCGCCGGGGCGGTGGTGTCCGCCGGCTTCGCCTCCGCCTCGCTCGAGCTCGGCTGCACCGCGGGACCTTCGCCGGGTTGGTCGACCTTGGTCACCGGTTCCGTCCTGGTCATCGGCTCGACCTTGGCCACCGTTTCGCCCTTGATCGCCGGCAGGGCGGCGCCGTCGCCGTGAGCCGGAGAACGCGGCGTCTTGGGAACGGCGCCGGTGGTCGCCGGTCCGTCGGCGTCGTAGCCGGTGGGCGGCGACGACAGACGGGCGTCGAGCGCCGGGCGAGGCAGGGGGGTCGGCAGACGTTCGGTCTTCGACGGCTCGCTCGCCGCGGTGATGAGCGGCGCGGTGGCGATCGGCTTGCCGGAGAGGGCCGGCAGCGTCGCCGCATCGGCTGGGTTCGCGGCGGACGAGATCCGTTCCTCGATGCCGTCGAGGCGGCGTGAGACGCCGTCACCCGCCATGCCGATCTGCTGGATGCGGCGGCGGATCTCGGCGATGTCGGAGCGGATCCGGTCGAGATCGCGCGACGTCGCCACCCTCTCGTCGCCGGCGAGCGGCAAGGGGGCGACGCGGCCGATCCCGATGGTGCGCGACGGCTGCACCGAGGTCGTCGCGCCGTCGGTGGCGGCGATCGATCCGGTGATCTCGCTCGGGTCGGGCTGTCCGATCTCGGTGCGGGCGAGCGTGCTCGCCGTCGGCCGGGACGGCGCGTATTGCCACGAAGCGAAAGCGAGAACGAAGGCGACGACCGCGCCGAAACCCCAGCCGAGCACGGCCAGTCCGCCGCCGCTCGCCTCGTCCTCGATCCAGTCGCCGATGTCGCCGTCCTGACCCGCCACGATCGTCGCTCGCCCATTTTTCGTCGAATCGCGGTGACGAGGATAGCATTTCCACGCTAGACCCACCGCCGTTCGCCGATGCTGCGGTGAAACCAAAAGGAAACGCCGGTCGGTTATTCCTGGGGCGGCAAATCGAAGACGGAGAGGTCCATCCATGACCGAGAGGTCGTCGCTCGGAATCGTGCTCGCCGCGGGCGAGGGAACGCGGATGCGCTCCGCCATGCCGAAGGTCCTGCACGAGGTCGGTGGTCGGCCGATGGTCGTCCACGCCATGGCGACGGCGCGCGAGGCCGGGATCGCCCGTCTGGCGCTGGTCGTCGGCCCGAACATGGCGGCGGTCGAAAAGGCGGTCTCGGCCGCAGGCGCCGACGCGATCGTCCATCAGGTCGAACGGCTCGGCACCGCGCACGCCGTGCTCAGGGCCCGCGCCGCGATCGAGGAGGGCGCCGACGACATCGTCGTGCTCTACGGCGACACGCCGCTCGTCCGGCCGCAGACGGTGGCGGACGTGCGCGCCAAGCTGGCGCAGGGCGCCGATCTGGTGGTCCTCGGTTTCCGCACGCCGCACCCCACCGGCTACGGCCGGCTGATCGAGGTCGACGGCCGTCTCGTCGCCATTCGCGAGGAGAAGGACGCCACCGACGCCGAGCGCGCCGTGACCTTCTGCAACTCCGGCATCATGGCCTTCCGCGGCGGCGTCGTGCTGTCGCTGCTCGACGCCATCGGCAACGCCAACGCCAAGGGCGAGTACTACCTCACCGACGCGGTCGAGATCGCCCACGCCCGCGGCCTCACCGTGGTGGCGGTCGAGGGGGCGGAGGACGAGTTCCTCGGCGCCAACGATCGGGCGCAGCTCGCCGCCTGCGAAGCGATCTTCCAGAAGCGCCGGCGCGCCGAGATGCTGGCGAACGGGGTGACGCTGGTCGCTCCGGAGACCGTGTTCTTCTCCGCCGACACCGACATCGCCGCCGACGTGACGGTGGAGCCGAACGTCGTCTTCGGCGCCGGCGTCGTCGTGGCGACCGGCGCCCGCATCCGCGCCTTCAGCCACCTCGAGGGTGCGCGGGTCGGCGAGGGGGCGACGGTCGGTCCCTACGCGCGGCTCCGGCCGGGTGCGAACCTCGGTCGCGAGGTCCACATCGGCAACTTCGTCGAGATCAAGAACGGTCGCATCGAAGACGGCGCCAAGGTCAATCACCTGACCTACATCGGCGACGCCCGGGTGGGCGCCAAGGCCAACATCGGCGCCGGCACCATCACCTGCAACTACGACGGCTACTTCAAGCATCACACCGACATCGGCGCCGGCGCCTTCATCGGCTCGAACTCGTCGTTGGTGGCGCCGGTGAAGATCGGCGACGGCGCCTACATCGGCTCCGGCAGCGTCATCACCCAGGACGTGCCGGCCGACGCCCTGGCGGTGGCGCGGGAACGCCAGATGACGCGCGAGCGGTGGGCGGCGGCCTATCGGACGCGGATGGCGCGCGCCAAGGCGGCCAAATGATCGCTCCGATCGCGCCGCGCCACGTCACAAAGCGACACACGATGTGATTTCAGCGCTGTGCGACCGGCGGGATAGAAGTTCTCGGAACATCAACGGCAGAGGGTTCGTCCTCCATGTGTGGCATCATCGGCATCGTCGGGCGTGAACCGGTCGCGGGTCATCTGGTGGAATCGCTGAAGCGGCTCGAGTACCGCGGTTACGATTCCGCCGGCGTGGCGACGCTCGAGTCCGACGGAGGCCTGACCCGCCGTCGTGCCGAGGGCAAGCTGCGCAATCTCGAGGCGCGCCTCGCCAAGGAGCCGCTCGCCGGTCTCATCGGCATCGGCCACACCCGCTGGGCGACGCACGGCGCGCCGACCGAGGGCAACGCCCACCCGCATGCGACGGCCCGCGTCGCGGTGGTCCACAACGGCATCATCGAGAACTTCCGCGAGCTCAAGGACGAGCTCCAGGCAGCCGGTCAGGTGTTCGAGTCGGAAACCGACACCGAGGTGGTGGCCCAGCTCGTCCATCATCATCTCACCGCGGGCAAGTCGCCGGAAGAGGCCGTCGCGGCGTCGCTGAAGCGGCTTTCGGGCGCCTTTGCGCTCGCCTTCCTCTTCCCCGGCGAGGACGATCTGATCATCGGCGCCCGCCGCGGCAGCCCGCTGGCGGTGGGTTGGGGCGACGGCGAGATGTATCTCGGCTCCGACGCCATCGCGCTCGCCCCCTTCACCGACCGCATCACCTATCTCGAAGAGGGCGACTGGGTGGTGATCCACCGCTCGGGCGCCGAGATCCACGACGAGACCGATGCCGTCGTCCATCGGCCGGTCGTCGTCGTCTCGGCCTCCGCCTTCCAGGTCGACCGCGGCAACTATCGCCACTTCATGGCCAAGGAGATCCACGAGCAGCCCGAGGTGATCGGCCACACGCTGGCGCATTATCTCGATCTCGGCGCCGAGAAGATCCGCCTGCCGATCGAACCGCCTTTCGACTGGACGAAGCTCGATCGCCTGACCATCGTCGCCTGCGGCACCGCCTACTACGCCGGTTTGACGGCGAAATATTGGTTCGAGCGCTTCGCCCGTCTGCCGGTGGAGATCGACGTCGCCTCGGAGTTCCGCTATCGCGAGCCGCCGCTGGTGGCCAACGGTCTGGCTCTGTTCGTGTCGCAATCGGGCGAGACCGCCGACACGCTCGCCTCGCTGCGCTACTGCAAGGCCCACGGCCAACACACCGCCGCCGTGGTCAACGTGCCGACCTCGACCATCGCGCGCGAATCCGACGTGATCTTCCCGACGCTGGCCGGCCCGGAGATCGGCGTCGCCTCGACCAAGGCCTTCACCTGCCAGTTGGCGGTGTTGGCCTCGTTGGCGATCGCCGCCGGCAAGGCGCGCGGCGTCCTCGCCGACGGCGACGAGAAGGCGCTGGTGCGCGCCCTCGGCGACCTGCCGGGTCTGGTGTCGCGGGCGCTCCGGCTCGAGCCCAAGGTCGAACGGCTCTCCCGCCAGATCGCCAAGGCCACCGACGTCATCTATCTCGGCCGCGGCTCGAGCTACCCGCTGGCGCTCGAAGGCGCCCTGAAGCTCAAGGAGATCTCCTACATCCACGCCGAGGGCTACGCGGCGGGCGAGCTCAAGCACGGGCCGATCGCGCTGATCGACGAGACCCTTCCCGTCATCGTCATCGCGCCCTACGACCGCATCTTCGAGAAGACCGTCTCCAACATGCAGGAGGTGGCGGCGCGCGGCGGCAAGATCATTCTGATCACCGACGAGAAGGGCGCGGCGGAAGCCTCGGTACCGACGCTCGAGACGATCGTGCTGCCCGACATGCCGGCGACGATCACGCCGCTCGTCTACGCGATCCCGGTGCAGATGCTCGCCTATCACACCGCGGTGTTCATGGGCACCGACGTCGACCAGCCGCGCAACCTCGCCAAGTCCGTCACGGTGGAGTGACGGGCCCGGGGACGTGCCGATCCGGCGCGCTCACCGTCGCGACGAGAATCGAAAAGGCGATCGGAGGAGCCTCCGATCGCCTTCTTCGTTTCCGGGAGGCGGCCTCGACGCGCTCAGGCGGCCGAGGCCTTGGCGTCGCGGCGGCGCGGCGCGTTCGGGTCGATCCAGCGCTTGAGCTTCTTGGCGATCATGTTGCGCGCCAGCATGAGACGCAGCATGGCCGAGCCGTGCGGTCCGAATTCCTCGGCGACCAGCCACAGCGGCTCCGGGGTCACGCCGAAATCGAACTTGTAGGCTTCCGAACCGATGGTGAAGTCGAACTCGGCGAGGCCGAGATCGATCGCCCAGGCGATGGCGTCCTCGATCACCAGGAGGCCCGGCGACCAGTTCTTGTAGCGCTCCTCGTGGCCCATGGCGAGCAGGCGGAAGGCCGTCGGTTCGACCAGCCCGAAGCCGGCGCTGATCGGTTCGCCGTCGAGGGCGAGCCACATCACGCGGGCCGGATCGCCGGCACTCACCAGCCGACGGTAGAAGTCGTCGACATCGGGGCGGGCGCCGTAGCGTTCGCCGCGCCAGGCGAGGAGGCGCTCGAGCGGCGCGACGGCGGCCTCTCCCGTCGCCACGGTGAAGACGAGGTCGCCCTTGCGCGAGAGCTTGCGCCGCTTGCGCGCGAGCGAGCGGACCGAGGTCTGCGAGAAACGGGTGTCGCGCAGGGTGGCGTAATCGGCGTCGAGATGCAGCGGGTGGCGCACCACGTGGGAGCGGCGCAGCCCCGGCAGATCCATCAGCGGTTCGGATCGTGCACCGATGGCGGCCGGCAGCTTGTCGATCATCAGGAAGGAAGCATCGTCGGGCAGAGCCGCGACGATACGGGTCCAGATCGACCGCATCTCGACCGCCGAGGGACGGAAATCGGGGGCGGTGAACGAGGCGTTGTAGTCGCACACGCCGTGATCGAGCGGCGCCCAGTAGGCGGCGGCGCCGAAGGTGTCGAGGGTCAGCGGCAGGGCGAACAGCGGGCGGTCCGTTTCGGCACATTCGACCAGCGCGAGAACGGTCGTGCGCTCGGCACGTTCGCCGGCGGCGAGCCAGCAACAGGTCCAGGCCGGATGTTGAAAAGCGGTCGGACGCATCGCGTCCGGCAGGGCGGCGAGCGCCTCCCGCACGGCTTCGCAGCCGGTCACCAAGCGGACCCGCGTCGCGCTCATGGTCGCCACTCCCCGATCGATCGGACGCGCCCTCGGCGCCCGAACTCCACATCCTGACGGCCACTCTAACGCGAGCGGACTGAACAGGTGGTTACGGCGCGGGTGGAAGCGGCGGCGTCGGGTGCTCGCCGTGGCGGCGGGCGTGGACGGCGGCGAGCGAGGGAAGGGTGCGGCGCACCAGATCGGCGGCGGCGCGGCGGGCACCGAGGAGGCGCAGCATCACCGAGCCGCGCAGCCCGAGCGGTTCGCGGATCTCCCAGAGCGGCTCGGTTTCGACGCCGAAATCGAACTTGTAGGGTTCCGACCCGATGGTGAAGTCGAATTCGGCGAGCCCTTCGCCGGCCGCCCAACCGATCATCTCGTCGATGGCGAGGAGCCCGGGTGACCAGTTCTTCCAGCGCTCGTCGAAGGCGACGACGAGGAGGCGCAGCGCGCCGTCGCAGACGATGGCGAAACAGCCCGAGATCGCCCGCCCGTCGAGGCGGAGCAGGCCGACGCGAGCGAGGTCGGTGTCGGCGAGGAGACGGCGATAGAAGGCCGTGGTGATCGGCCGGGCGTCGTGGCGGCGGTCGCGCCACGCCATCAGCCCGTCGATTTCGCCGGCCGCTTCCGAGCCGGTGAGGACGGCGAAGTCGAGCCGGCCCTTGCGCGCGAGCTTGCGGTGCTTGCGGGCGAGCGAGCGCCCCGCCCGATAGCGGGCGCGGACCGCGTCGAGCCCGTCGCCGAGCGCCAGCGGATGGCGGCGGAAGCGAGACGGTGCCGGCTGTGCGAGATCGAGCAAGGGGTTGCGGCGGTCGCCGACGCGCTCGGAGATCTTCTCCAGGAAGACGAGATCGGCGTTCGGCAACTGATCGAGGATGCGCGCCCAGATCCACCGCATGGTCTCGGGTCTCGGGGCGAAATCGGCGGCGAAGATCGGGGCGACGTAGTCGCAGACGCCGTCGTCGAGCGCCGTCCAACACGGAACCCCGGAGCGGGTGTCGAGCATCAGCGGCAGGACGAAGACCGGCGCGTCGTCCGCCTCGGGGGCGACGACGGCGAGTGCGATCGCCGGTCGCGCCTCGGCACGGATGGCGAGCCACACGTCGATCCAACCCGCCTGCTGGAACGGTCCCCGCAGGAGGTCGGCCGGCAGGCCGCGCAACATCTGTTCGACGACGCACGCATCCGTTGCGACGCGGACACGAAGGCCCATCGTCTGCATGAACTGTAGTTCCCCCACCCGTGCCCCCCAGCACTTCCGGATGCCGCAACGGTGAACATGCACGATATTCGCGCCGAAGGCGAGTCGAGCGCCGGAACATGGTGATCGACCGGGCATCGCGGGGACGCGTCGTCGCGCCGCCGCATCCTTCTCGGTCATGTCATTGCCGCAGCGCGAAAAGACGCTAGTCTCACGGGCGGACGTCCCCGGAGGGCCACCATGGACGACAGGACCGACATTCCCGGGCTGCACGCGACATGGGCGGCGCGGCTCCGAAATCATTTCGTCACCGGTCTGGTGGTGGTCGGTCCCCTCGCCATCACCGTCTACATCGCCCGTGGCTTTCTCGAATGGGTCGACGCGACGGTGAAACCGTTGATCCCGTCGGCCTGGAACCCGGACAGCTATCTGCCCTTCGCCGTGCCGGGGTTCGGTCTCCTGGTGGCGCTGATCGGCCTCACCGCGCTCGGCGCCGCGACCGCCAGCCTGGTCGGACGCACGCTGCTCTCCTACGGCGAAGACCTGGTCGGCCATCTGCCCTTCGTGCGGCCGGTCTACAAGACGCTGAAGCAGGTCTTCGAGACCTTCGTCTCCTCGCGCGATCAGTCGGTCCGCGAGGTCGGCCTCATCCAGTGGCCGCGCCGGGGCATCTGGACGCTGGTCTTCGTCTCCGGTCAGGCGAAGGCGGAGGTCGCGGCGCGGTTGTCAGCCGCGCGGCCGGAGGTGGAGGTCGACGACTGGCTCACCGTCTTCATACCGACGACGCCCAATCCGACCGGCGGCTACATCATGTTCCTGCCGAAGGACGACGTGCGCATCCTCGACATGAACCCGGAGGACGCCGCCAAGTTCATCATCTCCGGCGGCATCGTCACGCCGGAATGGGCGGAGGCGCGGGAGGCGGTGGAGGAGGAGCCGGCGGAGAAGGCTCCGGCGGGCTCCGCGGTACCGAACGTTCCTGCATGATCTCGACCTGCATCTGCTGGATCTCGGCGAGCCGCTGCCACTGATGCGACAGCAGATGGTCGAGCTTCTCGTGCAGGGAGCGGATCTCCAGTTCGGCCTTGAGGTTCACCCGATAGTCGCTCTCCGAGCGCAGCCGATCCTTCGTCTCCTGCCGCTTCTGGCTCATCATGATGATCGGCGCCTGGATGGCGGCGAGGCACGAGAGCACCAGATTGAGCAGGATGAACGGGTAGGGATCGAAGGCGCGGACCGCCATCGCCACGTTGATCGCCATCCACACGACGAGCACCGCGGCGAAGATCAGGATGAAGGTCCAACTGCCGCCGAAACTCGCCAGCCCATCCGAGAGACGCTCGCCGAAGGTGCGCCCCCCGGCGTAGTCGGCGGCGACGTCGGTCGAGATCGTATCGGCCGCGGCGATCGACCGGGCGACGTCGGCCTCGAGCGCCGTCAGCTCGCCACGCTCCTCGGCGAGCAGGTCGCGGATGTGACGGTCGCGCAGCCGCGCCACCTCGCGGCGATCGATCAGCGCGTCGGCGGCGATCTCCGGCCGGTCGCGGCGGATCATCTCGGCGAGGCCGGCGGAGAGCGCATAGAACGGCACCAGATCGCGCAGCGGCACCTCGCGGCCGGTGAGCGCGCAGACGCCACGGGCGGCGTGATCGGGCGTGTGGTGACGGGGTGTCATCGTCGGGCTCCGCGCCGGGGTCAGCCCGCCTTGATCAGGCGGACGCCCTGGTCCTGGTCGAAGAGATGGAGAAGGACGCGTAAAGCGCGGCCGCGCTCGCTCGTCAGGTCCGGATCGCGCGCGAGGATCAGCCGGGCGTCGTCGCGCGCCGCTTCGAGAAGCTCGGCGTGGAGATCGAGCCGGGCGAGGCGGAAGCCGGGCAGGCCGGATTGCTTCGTCCCCAAGACCTCGCCGCCGCCGCGCAGCTTCAGATCCTCCTCGGCGATGAGGAAGCCGTCCTCGGTCGCCCGCATGATCTCGAGCCGCGCCTTGGCGGTCTCGGTCAAGGGCGTCCTGTAGACGAGCAGGCAGGAGGAGGCCTCCGAGCCGCGCCCGACCCGGCCGCGCAACTGGTGCAGCTGGGCGAGGCCGAAGCGCTCGGCATGTTCGATCACCATGATGGTGGCGTCGGGCACGTCGACGCCGACTTCGATCACCGTGGTGGCGACGAGGAGCCGCGTCACCCCCTCCTGGAAGGCGCGCATCGCCGCGTCCTTCTCCTCCGCCTTCATCCGGCCGTGGACGAGACCGATGACCGGCCCGAGCGCCCGCGTCAGGTCCTCGTAGCGCGCTTCCGCCGCGGCGAGATCGAGCGTCTCGCTCTCCTCGACCAGCGGCGACACCCAATAGATCTTCTGGCCGTCGGCGATGGCCCGGGCGAGCGCCTCGACGATCTCGCCCATGCGGTCAGAAGACGCGAGGCGGGTGGCGATCGGCTGACGCCCGGCCGGCTTTTCGCTCAGTCGCGAGACGTCGAGATCGCCGAAGAAGCTCATCATCAGGGTCCGCGGGATCGGCGTCGCGGTCATCACCAGGAGGTCGGTGGCGCGCCCCTTCGACGTCAGCGCCAGTCGCTGGTGGACGCCGAAGCGATGCTGCTCGTCGACCACGGCGAGCGTCAGGTCGGCGAATTCGACCGGCCCCTGGAAGAGGGCGTGGGTGCCGACGAGAAGGCGGATCTTGCCCGTCGCCAACCCCTCGAGGATGCGCTCCCGCTCCTTGCCCTTTTCACGTCCGGTGAGGACCGCCCAGTCGATGCCGGCGGCTTCCGCCAGCGGCGCCAGCGATCGGGCGTGCTGGCGGGCGAGGAGATCGGTCGGCGCCATGATCGCCGCTTGGCCACCGGCCTCGATCGCCATGGCGCAGGCGAGCACGGCGACCAACGTCTTGCCGGCGCCGACGTCGCCGAGATGCATCGAACCGGCCTTGCCGCCCGCGAGCC
>CALMYM010000173.1 GCA_937873675.1 uncultured Alphaproteobacteria bacterium
CTGGATGTAGTTCGGGTAGACCGCGGCCACGCCGCGCAGCTTGTCGAGCTTGGCCTTGAAGCCGACCTCGGCGTTGCCCTCCCAGGCGTCGCGCACCGAATCGCCGAGGGCGAAGGCGATCTCGCCGCGGCCCTGCTGCAGGAGGTTGAGGTTCTCCACCGACGCCTTGGTCGCCTGGACCTGGGTCTTCACGCCGGGAATGCCCGCCCCGTAGATCTGGGTGAGCGCCACGCCGAGCGGATAGTAGACGCCGGAGGTACCGCCGGTCAGCACATTGACGAAGCCGTCGGCGCGGGCGGGGGCGGCGAGAGTGGCGACCGACACGGCCGCCGCCGCGAACGCGGCGAAGCGGATCTTCGAGAGCATCGTGTTTCCTCCTTACGTCTCTTCGACGAACGTCTGAGGAGGCGAGCATAACGTCTCCCGTCACGCGGTCCACCCCCGACATCGTGCGTCGAACCCGACCGGACACCGACGTGCGGAACGTTCTGTGATCACGGTCGGGATTTTGACGCGCCTCAAGGAAAACGAAACGAGCGTCGATTATGGTTCGCCATCGAACGGTGCGCCGTAGGCGCGAAAGTGGCGGATTCCGGTCCAGTTCAGGCGGCTCCTCTCATTCGCGACGGCGGGCGCGTCGCCGTATGCGAACCAGAGGGGTGGACATGACCGAGATCACGCGAATGGAAGACGCCGCCGAACAACCGAGCCCAGCCGTGGCCGCCGCGCCCGCGACGGCCGAACCCACCCCGAAACCGGTGAAGCCTTCGAAGCCGGCGCGCCCGCGCAAGGCGCCGGCCGCCGTCGCCGCGCCCGCGCCCGTCGAGGCCGCCACCGGTCTGGAAGAGGCGGAGGAGAACGGCCTCGAGGACGTCGTCATCCCCGATCCGGAAGCCTTCAAGAAGCTCGAGAAGGCGCCCAAACAGGACGGCGGCGCCACGCGCCATCTCCTCGCCGAGATGCGCCACGACCCGGAAGCGATCGCCCACGTCTTCGAGAGCGGCGAATATCCCTACAAGACCAAGATGCGCACCAAGGTCTACGAGGCGCACAAGCTCGAGCTCCAGCGCGAGCTGCTGCGCCTCCAGCGTTGGGTCGAGGAGACCGGCGAGCGCATCATCATGCTCTTCGAGGGCCGTGACGCCGCCGGCAAGGGCGGCACCATCAAGCGCTACATGGAGCATCTCAATCCGCGTACCGCCCGCGTCGTCGCCCTCCAGAAGCCGACCGAGCGCGAGAAGACCCAGTGGTACTTCCAGCGCTACATCGCCCATCTGCCGGCCGCCGGCGAGATCGTGATGTTCGACCGCTCCTGGTACAACCGGGCCGGCGTCGAGCGCGTCATGGGCTTCTGCTCGCCCACCGAATACCTCGAGTTCATGCGTCAGGCGCCCGAGTTCGAGCGCATGCTGACCCGCTCGGGCATCCGCCTGGTCAAGTACTGGTTCTCGGTGACCCGCGAGGAACAGAAGCGCCGCTTCGACAGCCGCGAGCACGATCCGCTGAAGCAGTGGAAGCTGTCGCCGATCGACCGCGCCTCGCTCGACAAGTGGGACGACTACACCGAGGCCAAGGAGGCGATGTTCTTCTACACCGACACCGCCGACGCGCCGTGGACGATCATCAAGTCGAACGACAAGATGCGCGCCCGCCTCAACTGCATGCAGCACTTCCTGTCGACCATGCCCTATCCCAACAAGGACAAGAGCATCGTCAGCGGCCCCGATCCGCTCATCGTCGGCTCGACCGAGCACGTCATCGGCCGCGACAGCAAGCTGCTCGGCAAAGTGATGCACCCGGAATTGAAGCGCGGTCGCTGATGGGGAGTTTGGATGTCCGCATCCGAACTCGGCATTCCGTTCGGGAAAAATGCCCGCTCATGCAGGGGCATTCTCAACGGGTCGGATCCGGCGTCGTGAAACGATCCGCCGGATCCCGTATGTGACCCGCGACATTTCACTGTGACGGCCTATGATCGCTCGGCCTCGGGATCGCTCCCGGGGCCGATTCGTTTCCTGGGAGGCCGCCCGTGCCCCGGATCACCAACGTCGTCTTCGATTTCGGCAACGTCCTGTTGCGCTACGACCCCCGCCTCCTCTACGCCACCTTCTTCCCCGACCCGGCGAAACGCGACTGGTTCATCGAGGAGATCGTCGCCGACGCCTGGAACCGCGAGATGGACCGCGGCCGCCCCTTCGCCGAGGGCATCGCCGAGCGCGTCGCTCTCCATCCCGAATGGGAGACCGAGATCCGCGCCTGGGACGAGCGCTGGCACGAGATGGTGCCGGGCCTGATCGACGAGACCGTCGCCATCCGCGACCGATTGGCGGCGCGCGGCGTGCCGCTCTACGCCATCACCAATTTCTCCGCCGAGAAATATGCCGCCATCCTCGACCGCTACCCGACCCTCGGCGCCTTCATCGACACCGTCGTCTCCGCCCACGAGAAGCTGTTGAAGCCGGATCCGGCGATCTACCGGGTGCTGACCGAGCGCAACGGCCTCGATCCCACGTCCTGCCTGTTCATCGACGACGTCCCCGCCAACGTCGAAGGCGCCCGCGCCATCGGCATGCAGGCGGTCCATTTCGTCTCGCCCGAGCAACTCGCCCGCGATCTCGCCGCCCACGGCGTCGCCGTCGACTGACCGCTCAGGCGGCGCGCACGAAAGACGCTTCGATCTCCGCCCGCCAGCCGTCGATCATCGCGGCGAAACGCGTCGCGTCGAAGCCGGCGAGAAAAGCCTCGCCCGCCGCCGTCAGCGCCGTGTGATCGTAGCCGACCGCGACCTCGGTTCGATCGGACCCGACGGCGCGGCAGACGACGTCGACGAAGCCGAAACGCGAGGTCGGCGTCACCCGCGCATAGCGCACGTGATGCGCCTGTGGCCGCCACAGGACGCAGGCCCACAGTGTCGTCTCGTCGTCGTGGTGGGTGCGGAAGACCATCCCCTCGCCGATCTCGCCGTTCGCCGGATGGAGATACTCGGGCGCCCACCCCGGCGCCCAGGCTTCCTCGCCCTTCGGCGTGAACAGCGGAAACACCCGATCGATCGGATGACCGATCTCGATCACGTGGCGACGCTCGACATGAACCGCGGTCATGGCTCGTCCTCCTCGAGTCCGTGGGCGTCCGCCGCAGTGAGGTCGAGGCCGTAGATCTCCTTCAGCCTGCGGATCACCTCGAGCGTCTCCGCCGAGAACGGCGCCTTGCCCTCGAAGGCATGGAGCACGATGCCCTCGACGAGGTCGCCGAGGCCGATGTCCTTCGCCTCCGCCAAGCCCTTGAGGACCTTGACGAGGCGCTTCTCGAGCCGGATGCCGGTCTGGATACGTTCGATCTTCATGTTACCAATGTACCAAAATACCAATTCATCGGCAACCCGGTGATCGGTCCGTCGCTCGGGTCTTTTTCGCGCCGCACACATGGTCCAATCTGCCATCAGAGCGGCGAGCAGGGATTCGGGCATGGCGGGAAGGGGGGACAACATCGGGGTGAGGAGGGACGTGTTGGTGGTGCTGGGAACCGCCGGCGTCGTCGTGCCGTTGATGCACCGGCTCAAGGTCGGCTCGGTGCTCGGCTTTCTCCTCGCCGGCGCGGTGCTCGGACCGCACGGCCTCGCCCGCTTCGAAGATCATCTGCCGTGGCTCGATTGGTTCACCGTCGACAAGCGCGAGGAACTCGCCGGCATCGCCGATCTCGGCGTGGTCTTCCTGCTCTTCGTCATCGGCCTGGAGCTCTCCGTCTCCCGCCTCGTCGCCATGCGGCGGCTGGTGTTCGGGCTCGGTCCGCTCCAGGTGCTGCTCTCCGGCGCGCTGATCGGCGCCGCCGCGCTCCAATTCGGTCAGAAACCGGCCGCCGCCCTGGTGCTCGCCGCCTGCCTCGCCCTGTCGTCGACCGCCGTCGTCGTCGAAGTGCTCGCCGAACAGAAGCGCCTCGCCTCGACCACCGGCCGCACCGCCTTCTCGATCCTGCTGTTCCAGGATCTCGCGGTGATCCCGATCCTCTTCATGGTCGAGACCCTCGGCTCCGCCGACGCCGCCGCCCGCGGCGTCTGGGTCGGGCTCGGCTGGGCCCTGCTCCAGGGCCTCGTCGCCGTCGCGGTCATCGTCGTCATCGGCCGCGTCCTGCTCCGGCCGCTGTTCCGCGTCGTCGCCGAGACCTCGTCGTCCGAACTCTTCATGGCGGTCATCCTCTTCGTCGCCATCGGCACCGGCGTCGTCGCCTCTCTCGCCGGCATGTCGATGGCCCTCGGCGCCTTCGTCGCCGGCCTCCTCCTCGCCGAGACCGAATACCGCCGCGCCATCGAGGCCTCGATCGAACCGTTCAAGGGCCTGCTGCTCGGGGTCTACTTCTTCTCCGTCGGCATGAGCGTCGACCTCGATTTCATCGTCGCCCACCCGATCTCCGTTCTCGCCGGCGCCTTCGCCCTGGTGGCGACCAAGGGCACCGTGACGACGCTCGGCGCCCGCCTCTTCGGCGTCGTCCCGTCCAATGCGGTGAAGACCGGCCTGCTCATCGGCGCCGGCGGCGAATTCGCCTTCATCGTCGTCGGCCTCGCCGCGACGCTGAAGATCTTCGACGCCACCACCGCCACCTGGGTGATCGCGGTCGTGTCGCTGTCGATGGCGGCGATCCCCTTCTTCGACGTCGTCGGCCGCCGCCTGTCGCGCGAGATCGACCGCCGCGCCCCGCCCGACCCGGCGCTTCTCGCCACCCCGCCGGAGAACCTCGAAGCGCGCGCCCTGATCGTCGGCTACGGCCGCGTCGGCTCGCTCGTCGCCGCCATGCTGGACGAGCACGGCATCACCTGGGTCGCCGTCGACCGCGACGCCGGCAACGTCGTCGACGGCCGCAACGCCGGCAAACCGGTCTATTTCGGCGACGCCACCAATCCGCTGTTCCTGCGCAGCTGCGGCGTCGAGACGACCGCCGCGGTCATCGTCACCATGCACGACACCGCCGGGGTCGACGCCGTGGTCGAGTCGGTCCGTGGCTTCCGGCCCGACGTGCCTCTGGTGGCGCGCGCCCGCGATGCCTCCCACGCGCGCCGCCTCTACCGCAAGGGCGTCAGCGACGCCGTCCCCGAGACCATCGAGGCGAGCCTGCAACTGTCGGAGGCCGCGCTCCTCGGTCTCGGCGTCGCCATGGGGCCGATCATCGCCTCGATCCACGAGAAACGCGACGAATTCCGCCGTGATCTGACCTCGGCCGCCGAGAACGCGCCGGCGGCTTCCGAGAGTGCCCGCCACGGTCACACCCTACGCGGGCGCCGTTCTGCCGCCGAAGCGAGCGGAACGCCCACCTCCTGACGTTGCCGCTCCGACACGACCGTGATCTCCTCTCCGCGGCGTCCTCGAAATGGTAACAATTCGAGGTGGAGAGATTTCTTGCCGAATCGAGCCCTGGGGGATTCCGAATGCCGACCGTCCTCGTCGCCGGCGCCGCCGTGCAGGACTTCATCTACCGCTTCGATGCCGCGCCGGCCCGCGGCACCAAGGGGCGCGCCAAGGACTTCATCTCCATCGGCGGCGGCTCGGGCGCCAATGCCGCCGTCGCCGTGGTGCGTCTCGGCGGCAAGGGCCAGGTGCTCGCGCCGCTCGGCGACGACCTCATCGGCGAGATGATCGTTCGCGGCCTCCTCACCGAGGGCGTCGACACCTCGAAGATCCTGCGCATCCCGGGTCGCGAATCGCCGGTCTGCTCGTCGATCGTCGACGGCGACGGCGAGCGCACCATCCTCACCTGGCACCCGCCGCACGTCGCCCCGCCGGTGATCGACGACGCCGACGCGCTCGTCGCCGACGTCGACGCGCTCCTGACCGACGACCGCTATCCCTCCCTCGCCGTGCCGCTGCTCGAAGCCGCCCGCAAGCGCGGCATCCCCGGCGTCCTCGACGGCGACCGCGCCGAAGGCGACGCGCCGCAGATGATCCGCGCCGCCTCCCACGTGGTCTTCGGCACGCCGGGCCTGCGCGGCACCTCCGGCATCTCCGACCCGACCAAGGGTCTCCTCGCCATCCGCAAGCTCACCGACGCCTTCCTCGCCGTCACCCTCGGCTCGGGTGGCGTGCTGTGGCTCGACGGCGACCGGGTGCGCCGCCTGCAGTCGTTCCCCGTCCATGCCGTCGACACGCTCGGCGCCGGCGACGTCTTCCACGGCTCCTTCGCCCTGGCGCTGGCCGAGAGGATGTCCGAACCCGACGCGCTGCGCTTCGCCTCCGCCGTCGCCGCCATCAAGTGCTCGCGCTTCGGCGGCCGCGCCGGTGTGCCGACCCGCGCCGAGGTCGAGGAGTTCCTGGCGATGCACCCGGCCTGAGGCCGACGGAGACAGCCCGAAACGAAGACGGGGGCCTCGCGGCCCCCGTTTCTGTTCCGATCCCGGCGTCGGGGTTTCACCCGCCGGCGGCGCGGATGCCGAGCCAGACGATCGCCGCCGCGGCGGCGAGGCAGGCGAGCGCCGTGCCGACCGCGCCCGGGGCGGGGGGGCCCGCGCGGGGGTAGCCCCCCCCGGCCTTCTGCCCCCTCCCCCCCGCCGGCCCCAGCCGCTCCTTCTTGCCCGGGGCGTGGAACCCCACCGCCGCGACGTGCAGCACGATGGCGATCAGCAGCACGTCGAAGAGCTTGTGATGGAGCTTGTGGGCGAGCGTCACCGTCGCGTCGGAGACGGTCTTGGCGAGCGGCCCCTCGATGATCATGCGATCGACGTCGGCGTTGTAGAGGCCGGTCACCGCCATCGCCGCCGGCAGCGCCAAGAGCGCCAGCACCATCCAGGCGCCGAGCGGGTTGTGGCCGAGATAGTGGCCCTCCCGCCCCTTCAGGAGAGCCAACCCGTAGCCGATCGAAGTGCCCGGCGACGGCACGAAGCCGGGGAACCGCGCCGTCGAGCCGCCGACGAACCCCCACAACACGCGGAAAACCACCAGGGTCAGAACGATCCGACCGTTGAGCTTGTGGAGATCCGGATTGCCGCCGCCGATCTTGTCGCTGGCCCAGGCGACGACGATCGTCGCCACCAGAGCCCATTTGAACAGCCGGGTCGGCAGATCCCAGGCGAGAACCTTCGCCGTCGCGGTGGGGATCGTCGTCATGAGGTCACCTCTTCTCGCGGAAGTCGTCGTGACAGGCCTTGCAGTTGCCGAGCACCTTGGGGAAGTTCGCCTTCAGGCTCGCTTCGTCGGTGATCGCCGCACTCGCGGCTTCGGCGTCCTTGGCCAGCTTGGCGAACAGACCGTCGAACCGCGCCTTCTCCGCCCAGATGCGCGGCGAGGCTTCGGTCTTGCCGGTGCGGGAATTGTCGGGGAACAGCGCCGGCAGCTTGGCCGATCCGGCGACATAGGCGGCGAGCGCCTCCTTCGCCTTGGCGACGTCGGCGGGCGCTTCGCCCTTGAGCATGGCGGCGACCGGGCGGGTCGCATCGCCGAAGCCCTTGAGGATCGCCTGACGATCGGCGATCGGATCGGCGGCGAACGCCGGCGAAGTGGCGAGGGCGCCGGTGAGGCCGGCGACGACGACGGAAAGAAGCTTCATATCGGGGAAATCCTCTGATCATGCGATGCGGGCGCGCCGGCCCGCGGAGATGGACGCACACGTCGGCCCGTGGCCGACAGGCGGTATCGAACGTCGGCCCGTGGCCGACAGGCGGTATCGAACGTCGGCCCGCGGCCGACAGGCGGTATCGAACGCCCCGATGGTTGCACCGGCCGTCCCTCGAATTCCAATGAACTTCCTGTAATGTCGACCCCTGCGACGGACCGCCGCCGTCAGGACTTCTGATAGTCCTTCACGTCGCTGAACTTCAGCATCTCCCAGCGATCCTCCTCGTATTTCAGCGAATAGGGCGAGGTGGCGAGATGGACCGGATCGCCGTCGAGGTCGGTGCAGTTGGCGGAGGAGTCGCGGCGAGAGAACTCCTCGAGCTTCGCCGGATCCGCGGTCGTCACCCAGCGCGCCACCGCGAAGCGGGTCGTCTCGAACGAGATCTCGAGGCCATATTCGGCGGCGAGCCGCTCCTTCAGCACGTCGAGCTGCAGGTTGCCGACGACGCCGACGATCGGCTGCGAGCCGTCGCGCGGCTGGAACACCTGGACGACGCCCTCCTCCGCCATCTGCTGGAGCGCCTCCTTGAGCTTCTTCGCCTTCATCGCGTCGCCGACGCGCACCCGGCGCAGGATCTCCGGCGCGAAGGACGGCACGCCGCGGAAGACCAGATCCTCGCCCTCGGTCATCGTGTCGCCGATGCGCAGCGTACCGTGATTGGGAATGCCGACGATGTCGCCGGCGAAGGCCTCGTCGGCCACCGTCCGATCCTGGGCGAAGAAGAACTGCGGCGCGGTCAGCGCGATGTTCTTCCCCGTCCGGACGAGCTTCGCCTTCATGCCGCGCTGCAGCTTGCCCGAGCACACCCGCATGAAGGCGATGCGGTCGCGATGGTTCGGATCCATGTTCGCCTGGATCTTGAAGACGAAGCCGGTCATCTTCGGCTCGTTCGCCTCGACGACACGGGTCGCGGCGTGCTGCTCGCGCGGGGACGGCGCGTACTTGCCGAGCGCGTCGATCAGGTCCTGCACGCCCATGTCGCGCAGCGCCGAGCCGAAATAGACCGGCGTCAGATGGCCCTCGAGGAAGGACTGGGCGACATAGGGCTTCGAAGCCCCTTGCGCCAACTCGACCTCGTCCTTGAACTGGGCGAAATCCTGCGGCGGCAACAGCGCCTCGATGCGCGGATCGCCGGGACCGGAGACCGGGATCGGTTCCTCGGCGTCCTTCAATCGAATGGTATTGTCGTCGAGATCGTAGGTGCCGGCGAAGGCGCGCCCGCGGCCGATCGGCCAGGACTTCGGCGTGGTGTCGAGAGCGAGCGAGTTCTCGATGTCGTCGAGGAGCTCGAACGGATCCATCGTGTCGCGGTCGCACTTGTTGACGAAGGTGACGATCGGAATGTCGCGCAGGCGGCAGACCTCGACCAGCTTCAGCGTCCGCGCCTCGACGCCCTTGGCGGCGTCGAGAACCATCACGGCGGCGTCGACGGCGGTCAGCGTCCGGTAGGTGTCCTCCGAGAAGTCCTCGTGGCCCGGCGTGTCGAGCAGGTTGAACACCCAGTCGCGGTACTCGAAGGTCATGACCGAGGTCATCACCGAGATGCCACGCTCCTTCTCGATGCCCATCCAGTCCGAGCGCGTGTTGCGCCTGTCACCCTTGGCCTTGACCTGCCCGGCGAGCTGGATCGCGCCGCCGAACAAGAGCAGCTTCTCGGTCAGCGTCGTCTTACCGGCGTCCGGATGCGAGATGATCGCGAAGGTGCGGCGACGGGAAACGGGATCGGCGGTGTGCGAAGGCACCGGATGATGGGCGGTCATGAACGGTCTCGGAAGGGCGGTTTCGTGCGCCGTTGATAAGCAGGACGAGCCGCGTGTCAATGCGCGGGCCACGGAAGCGCGCTCACGGGCGTACCTTGCGCTGTTCCTCGTCGGGGAAGGTGAGGCCCGTCACCTTGGCGTGCCACAGCGTCGCCAGGAGAACCAGGACCGTCGTGCCGAGGAGCACGGTGGTGGTGACGAAGACCACGTCGGCGCTCTGGCGGGCGATCATGATGATCGGATCGGCGCCGGCCGGCGGATGCAGCGTTTTCGTCGCCAGCATCACCCAAAGCGCCACGCCGACCGTCGGGCCGATGCCCCACCACGCCCCGCCGGTGATCTTGTAGGCGAGGAGCCCGACCAACGACGACAGCACGTGGCCGCCGACGACGCTCCACGGCTGGGCGAATTCGCTGTCGGGCACGGCGAAGAGGAGAATGCTCGATGCGCCGAACGAGCCGATCATCAGAAGATTGCCGGTCGATCGTTCGAGCGCCGACAGCACCGTGAGGCCGATCATCACCCCGACGACGACGGTGCGGATCGAGAACTCGCGCCGCCCCTCACCCGGCCGCGCGCGGCGCAGCGGTGTGGCGATGCGGTCGAAGATCTCGTCGAAACGATTGCCGGCCGCGCCCCACATGTCAGGCCGGCGCCAGCGCCTTCGCGCCCTTCATCACCGCGTCCTGGACCTTCTCGAAGGCGCGCACCTCGATCTGGCGCACGCGTTCGCGGGAGATGCCGAATTCGCTCGACAGCTCCTCGAGGGTGATCGGATCCTCGGCGAGACGGCGCGCTTCGAAGATGCGGCGTTCGCGCTCGTTGAGGACACCGAGCGCCTGCTTGAGCAGCGCCTTGCGGCCGTCGAGCTCCTGGGTCTCGGCGAGCTTGGTCTCCTGGCTCTCGGCGTGGTCGACCAGCCAGTCCTGCCACTCCGCCCCTTCCTCGTCGGCCCGCACCGGCGCGTTGAGGGACGCATCGCCGCCGAGACGACGGTTCATCGACACGACGTCCTCTTCGGTGACGCCGAGCTTGGTGGCGATCTTCTTGACGTGATCGGGGTGCAGATCGCCCTCGTCGAGCGCCTGGAGCTGGCTCTTGACCCGCCGCAGATTGAAGAACAGCCGCTTCTGATTGGCGGTCGTCCCCATCTTCACCAGCGACCACGAGCGCAGGATGTACTCCTGGATCGCCGCCTTGATCCACCCCATGGCGTAGGTGCCCAGCCGGAAGCCCTTCTCCGGCTCGAAGCGCTTGACCGCCTGCATGAGGCCGACGTTGCCTTCCGAGATCACCTCGGCGATCGGCAGGCCGTAGCCGCGATAGCCCATGGCGATCTTGGCCACCAGTCTGAGATGCGAGGTGACGAGACGTTCGGCGGCTTTCGGATCTTCGTGCTCGCGCCAGCGCTTGGCGAGCATGTATTCCTCTTCCGGCTGCAGCATCGGAAAGCGGCGGATCTCGTCGAGATACCGCGAAAGGCCGCCTTCGAGCGAAGCGAGCGCGGGAAGTGTGGTGCCCTGGGCCATGTGATCAGCGCCCTCGTGCCTGTTTTTCGGGATCGGGGTATCCGATCCCGAGGAGATCCCGCATCGGCGATCCCCTCGTCACACGGCGCCCGCCCCTGCGGCACGCCGGACGACGATCATATCGCAACTCGTGGCGAAATCGCGACCGCATTCGTGATCACGATGCCGGGATGGTGAAGGTGATCGCAACCGACGCCTCACCTCCCCGCGTGCCACAACCGCGCCGGATCGAAGGCGGCGACGTCGGACAGCAACTCGATGAAACCGGTGACGGCATGGTCGATCGCCGCCTCGCCCTTGGCCGCCGAGGCCAGGATCGCCGCGCCGATCGCCCCCGTCGGGTTGAGATCCTGCGCCTTCCAGCCGAACTGGCTCGGCCCGTAGGCGCGCAGATGGGTGAATTCCTTCTCGCATTGCATCTGCGCCGAGGGGAAGTCGGCGAGTTGTTCGAAGCGGACGAGATCGGGGCGGATCGCCATCACCATCGAGGTCTCGATGTCGCCGCCGTGGATGCCGAATTTGCGTTCGCGTTCGTCGAAGAGCCCGTGCGGCCGGCCGAAGCGCGACCACGAGGTGGCGACCGCCAGCATGTCGTGGCGCACCCGGAGCTCACGGGTGACGAGATCCATGACGGGCACGTTGCCGCCGTGGGCGTTGACGATGACGAGTTTCCGGAGGCCCGCCCGCGCCACGCAGGCGCCGATGTCGAGCCACACCTTGGTGACCGTGTCCCAATCGAGGGTCAGCGTGCCCGGCGAGGAGATGTGTTCGAGCGACCAGGCGATCGACTGGACGGGCAGGAACACCGCCGGCAGGTTCGGCGGCTGCCGCTCGATCGTCCGCTCCGCATGGCCTTCGGCGATGATCGTGTCGGTCGAGAGCGGCAGATGCGGCCCGTGCTGCTCGATCGCCGCGACGGGAAGCACGGCGATCCACTCGGCGACGTTCGGCCGCTTGAAATCCTCGGTGGTCAGCTCCGACCAGTGGCGCCGTGACGGCATGGGAGACTTCCCCCTCCTCGTAGGGTGCAAAGAGCGAAGAGAATTGCACCACCGGAACTCGCGATCACCTCGGATGTGCGAGATCCCCCGCGACGCAGCCGGTGCAATTCGCTTGCGCTCTTTGCACCCTACGAAGTGGCCCTCACAGGAACGCCTTCGCGGCTTGCCCATGTTCCCATCTGAGCCGTTCGATGTCGACTGCGACCGGAAGCCCGTCGACGACCTTCCATTGCCCCGCGATCATCACCCGATCGGCCCGATGCGCACCG
>CALMYM010000174.1 GCA_937873675.1 uncultured Alphaproteobacteria bacterium
GCTGCCGATCGTCGCGGCGCCGGTCGAGGCGACGGCGGCGGTCTCGCGGGAGGGCAACTCGCCCGCCGGTTCGTCCGCGGCCGGGTCCGCCGCTTCGCCGCCGCAGGCGTCGGGTTCGGCCAGGCCGAGCGTCGCCGACGAATTGCGGGCGCTCCTGGTCAAGGCGCAGGAGAGCCACGCTTCGCCGCCGGCGCCGCGTGACGCCGCCCGCGCCTACGCCGACCGCTGAGCCGAGAACGACCGCGGGACGCCTCGCTCCCGCCGCGATCCTTCGTCAGGATCCTCGCATCACGACGGCGCGACCGCTCTCGACAATGGTTCCCGTCGACCCCATCTCGTCGTATCGATGAGAGGGTGAGACCGGAGTGGTGCCGATCACCGCCGGGAAGGGAGGGTTCATGCCGCAGTTCCTGCTGGTCGCCGCCGCCGGTGCGGTCGCCTACACCGCCTATCGGGTGCTCCGCAGCGAGATGAGCCGGGTCTCGGCGCATCTCGCCGAGGTGCGCATCACGCCCGAGAGGGACGCGCCGGCGCGATTGGTGCGCGGCGCCGACGGCGTCTTTCGACCCGAGCGCTGATCCCATCCGGTCGATCCGTCGATGATCGTCCGTGACCTCGCCCCGATCGAGGCGTTCGAGGCGGCCCGCCGCCTCGCCGATCTGCCGGGCCTCGTCTTCCTCGACAGTTCCATGCGGCCCGAGGCGCTGGGCGAACACGCTCGCCTCGGCCGGTGGTCGTTCGTCGCCGCCGATCCGTGGACGACTTTCCGTGTCCGCAACGGGCGTGCCTTTCGCGACGAAGTGGCGCTGCCCGGCGCACCGCTCGACGAATTGCGCGCGCTCCTCGCCTTCGAAGACCCGGCCGACGCGATCGCCGATCCACCGCCGTTCACCGGCGGCGCGATCGGCTACATCGGCTACGATTTCGGCCGAAGCCTCGAACGACTGCCGGAGCCGGCCGAGATCGAGCCGGTGGCGGAGGCGATCTTCGGCGTCTACGACGTGGTGCTCGCCTTCGACCATGGGACGGACCGTGTCCGGCTGATCTCCAGCGGACGGCCGGAGACGACGCCGGAAGCACGCCGGCGGCGGGCGCAGGCGCGGGTCGATCTCTTCCTGATGCGCCTGGAGCGGCCGGACGCGGAACACGCCGGCGCGGTGACGCGGCTCGACTTCCGCCCGACGATCACGAGGGAGACGCACGAGGCGCGGGTGGCGGCGACGGTCGAGCACGTGCTCGCCGGCGACGTCTTCCAGGTCAATCTGGCGCAGCGCTTCGTCGCGCCCCTACCCGTGGGCTTCGACGCTCTCGCCTTCCACGGGCGGCTTCGCGGGGCGAACCCGGCGCCGTTCTCCGCCTATCTCGACTTCGACGAGGTCCGCATCGCCTCGTCCTCGCCGGAGCGCTTTCTCGAGGTGCGCGGCGGGTGCGTCGAAGCCCGGCCGATCAAGGGGACGGCGCGGCGGTCGGGCGACCCGACGCAGGATGCCCTCGCCGCGGCGCGCCTCGCCGCCAGCGAGAAGGACCGAGCCGAGAACGTCATGATCGTCGATCTGATGCGCAACGACCTGTCGAAGGTCTGCGAGGACTCTTCGATCGAGGTGCCGGTGTTGTGCGGCATCGAGAGCTATGCCGGCCTCCACCATCTGGTGTCGGTGGTGACGGGACGGTTGGCGAAAGGGCGCGACGCCATCGATGCGGTGGCGGCGGCCTTCCCCGGCGGGTCGATCACCGGCGCGCCGAAGATCCGGGCGCAGGAGATCATCACCGCGCTCGAGGGCCACGGCCGCGGCGTCTATTGCGGCTCGATCGGCTGGATCGGCCACGACGGCGCCATGGATCTCGACATCGCCATCCGCACCGTGATCTTCCGCGCCGGCGAGGCGACCTTCTCGGTCGGCGGCGGCATCACCGCGCTGTCGGAACCCGCGGCCGAATACGAGGAGACGCTGACCAAGGCCGCCCGCATCCTCGCCGCCGCGTCCGGCGAGACGTCGGCGGGCGAACCGCGCCCCGAGGGCGGGCGGCGGGAGGCGGCGGCGTGATCCTCGTCCTCGACAACTACGACAGTTTCGTCGCCAACATCGGCCGCTACCTGCGCACACTCGGCGCCGCGACGGTGGAGGTGCGCAACGACGCGATCTCGGTCGACGAGGTCGAGCGTCTCGCCCCGCGCGCCCTGGTGATCTCGCCCGGCCCCGGCCGGCCGAGCGAGGCCGGGGTGTCGGAGGCGTTGATCCGCCGCTTCTCCGGGCGGGTGCCGATCCTCGGCGTCTGCCTCGGTCATCAGGCGATCGGCGAGGCCTTCGGCGGCCGGATCGTGCGGGCCCGCGAACCGATGCACGGACGTGCCTCGCCGATCGATCACGACGGCGACGGTCTCTTCGCGAAACTGCCTCGACCGATGACGGTCGGGCGCTATCATTCGCTGATCGTCGAGGTCGACGATGCGCCGGACCTGATCGTCACCGCCCGCAGCGAAGCGGGCGAGATCATGGGGCTCCGTCACCGCGTCCATCCGACCCACGGCGTGCAGTTCCATCCGGAATCGGTGCTGACCCCGCAGGGGGCGGCGCTCTTCGACAACTTCCTGGCGATCGCCCGCGCCTTCGATGCCAACGAAAGGAAAACGGCATGATCGTCATCGATGGACGGCTCGAGGAGAGCGAAAAGGTCCTGTTCGACGTCTCGGACCGTGGACTGACGCTCGCCGACGGGCTGTTCGAGACCATGCTCGCGGTCGACGGCCGCGTCTTTCGCCGCGACGCCCATCTCGATCGGATGATCGCCGGGGCCGCCGCCCTGGCCATCCCGATCGACCGGGCGCGGCTCGAGACCGATCTCGATCTGTTGCTCGGCACGCTGCCGCCGGGCGAAGCGGTGGTGCGCCTGACCCTCACCCGCGGCCCCGGGGCGCGCGGGCCGCGCCGGCCGGACGTCGTCCGCCCGACGGTGCTGGTCAGCCACGCGGCCTGGCCGAAGGAGACGGTGATGCGGCCGCTGCGTCTCGTCACCTCGACCATCCGCCGCAACGACACCTCGCCGACCTCGCGCCACAAGACACTCGGCTATGTCGATGCGGGAGCGGCGCTCGCCGAGGCGGAGGCGAAGGGCGCCGACGACGCTCTGCTCTTCAACATGCGCGGCGCGGTCGCCTGTTCGTCGACCGGCAACGTCTTCGCCATCGACGGCGACGTGATCCTCACGCCGCAGCCGGACGACGGTATCCTCGAGGGGACGATCCGCGCCGTCGTGCTCGAGGCGGCGCGGGACCTCGGCCTGCGGACCAAGGAGATGTCGCTGGCGCCGCTCGAATTCGCGATGACGGAAGCGCTCTTCCTCACCAATTCGGTGCGGCTCCTCGCGCCGATCTCCGGTCTGGATCGGCGGCGTTATCCGACCGACCACCCGACGGTGGCGCGATTGGCGGACGCGATCGGCGCGCGGATCGCCGCCGAATGTGGCCGCGATCCGCGCGCCGGATGAACGCGCTCACTTCTTGCGCCTGCATTCGCGATAGGCGGCCGAGCCTTCGGCGAAGTCGCCGCACGGATCGTATTTCTTCTTCTTGATCACCGGCGGTGGCTTCTGGAGCTCACCGCAGCCGGCGACCGTCGGCGGGCAGTTGCCCGGCAGGCCGTAGGTGAGCACCCGCGTCTCGTCGGACCCATCCGACGCCGTGCCGCCGCCGCGACCAGCGGCCTGGGCGAAGGCGGCACCCGTCGCCGCGAGGACGATCACCGTGGCGATCGCCGCACCTTTGAGAATGTCGTACCTGAGGGACATGGCATCCTCCTTTTCCGTAGTTCGGAGGGCTTCTCCATGTTCGATCATCTCAACATTCGGACTTGAACCCGAGCTGAACCTGCTCCGTCTCTCTCGACATATTTGCGGATGCGACCCGCGACATCTCGCCTCTTCGCGGCCTTCCGGCCGATGCTGCCGGAGGGGAGCGCCGCGCCGGGGAAGAGGTGGCGACAACGCCCTGCCACGCGGCGCAGCGCGGCCCGTGATCGCCTCGGCGACACGAACCGCGCTGCGCACCGGTGATCACTCGCCCGCCGGATCACAGCTCCTTGCGGCACTGGTTGTGGAGCCGGCTGCCGGGCTGGTAGTCGCCGCAGGGGTCGACACGCTTGGCACGGACGAGGTGCGGACGCTGGGGCCGACCGGGGCCGCAGGCGATGGTGGGCGGGCAGTTGCCGGGCATGCCGTAGACGAGGACGGCGCTGCCGCCGCCCGAGCCGTTGCCGGCGGTCGATCCACCGGCCGGGCCGCCGTTGCCACCACCGGCGGTCTGGGCGAAGGCGGACGCGATGCCGCCGACGAGGGCGACCGCGAGGGAGGCGGCGGCGATGGTGAGCTGGATGCGATGAGCGCGGCTGATGGTCGACATGGGGGCTCTCCTTCTTCGATCTCGTGGGCGGGGTGTTTCCCGCCTCTCGATCGTGGGTCGCGCCGGCCCGACCGACGGTTCAAAGAAAAATCGCGTCCCGTGAAAAAAGTTCACGGGACCCCGCGCGCCGACCGATTGCCGTCCTCGGCGTGAACCGCCACAGTGAGGATGCGGCCAGGGGACACGGTCCGCCGGAGGCCACGACCCGATGATCGCCACGATCCTCGCTCTCGCCATCGCCGCGCTCCACGTCTGGATCCTGGTGATGGAGATGTTCCTGTGGGAGACGCCGCGGGTCAGGAAATCCTTCGGCACCACCGAGGAGTTCGCTGCGGCGACCAGGGTGCTCGCCGCCAACCAGGGGCTCTACAACGGCTTTCTCGCCGCGGGCCTGTTCTGGGGCGTCTGGCAGGGCGCGGCGGGGCGGCCGATCGTCGCCTTCTTCCTCCTCTGCGTGCTCGTCGCCGGGCTCTACGGCGCGGCGACGGCGAGCCGGCGCATCCTCTTCGTCCAGGCGCTGCCGGCCGGCATCGCGCTCGCCGCGCTCGCCTCGAGGATCTGAGGCGAAGGTCGGGCGTGAGCCGCGCGCCGGTGCTCGTCACGGCCGTTGACCCGCGCCGGCCCCGTGGCTAGGGTCCGGCACGATTTTCAACG
>CALMYM010000175.1 GCA_937873675.1 uncultured Alphaproteobacteria bacterium
GCCGGTGGTCTGCGTCTTGCGGCTGATGTAGTCGAACACCTTGCCGTCCTCGAGCCCGTAGTGGGCGACCTCTTTCACCTGCGCCTTTTCGTCGAAATAGACGGCGATCACCTTCTGCTCGTAGACCGACTGGTGCAGGAAGGCGACCGTGCGCTGGGCCTTCTGGGTGATGTAGTAGAAGGCCTCGCCGCCGATGGTGGCGGTGGTGGAGGGCGAGCCGAGGATCAGCAGCACCTGCTCGCGGCTGGCGCCGACCTGGACCTGATCGACGGCGTTGTCGGGGGCGATGTAGCCGTGCTGGTAGCTCTCGGCGCAGCCGCTCAGACCCGTCGCCGTCGCGATCGTCACCGCCAGCGCGAAGCCGCGCAGCGCGTTTCCGCCGGCTCGTCCGAGACCCGTCCCGCGCCCGGCGTTCGACTTGCGACGATCCATCACCCATCTCCTCGGCGGCGGCCGCCTCGCGACCTCTGGTCTCGCGCTCCCGGCGTCGCCGCGGAGCCTGCTTCTTGGCTTCTTCCCTAACCTGCGCTAGGTCGGATGACAACGGCCGTGCCTCGCGCGGCGATGCAGACGGCGGGGTCGGACCCGCCACGGAGTCCCGATGATCTTCGGCCTGTTCCGCAGCGGTCCCACGCCGTCGACCGTCGCGCTCTATTCGGCGATCGTGACGGAAGCGCGGCGGACCGACTTCTACGCCGAGTTCGGCGTGCCCGACACGCCGACGGCGCGCTTCGACATGGTCGTCCTCCATCTCGCCCTCGTCGTCCGCCGCCTGCGCGCCGATCCCGCCCTCGACCGCGAACTTGCCCCCGAAGGCCGACGCAAGCCGCAGACCCTGGCCGGCCGTATCCAGGAACTGATCGAATATTTCTTCGAGGAGATGGACCGGGCGCTGCGCGAGATGGGGGTCGGCGACGTCGCCGTTCCCAAACGCATGAAGAAGCTCGCCGCCGCCTGGAACGGCCGCATCCGTGTCTACGACGCCGCCCTCGCCGCCGACGACCGTCAGGCCCTCGCCGAGGCGCTCGCCCGCAACGTTCTCACCGAGGCGAAGGATCGCGGCGGTGCGGCGGCGCTCGCCGCCCACGTCCCCGAGGTCGACGCCGCCCTCCCCACCCACCCCCTCCATCGCCTTCTCGCCGGTCGCATCGACTGGCCCGATCCGGCGCCCCACTCCCCCGGGATCACACCATGACCGACACCGAACACCCGATCCGCCGCACTCTGAGCCCCGCCGAGGTCCCGCACACCGGCACCCACGTGATCATCGAGGCCGACGCCGCCCAGCGCGCCGCGCTCGCCGAGGCCGCCGGCATCGTCTCGGTCGAGAAGCTGTCGGCCGAAATTCTGGTCAGGCCGTGGTCGGGCGAGGGCTTCTCGGTGACCGGCAAGGTCACGGCGAAGCTCACCCAGAGCTGCGTCGTCACCCTCGAACCGGTCGCCACCACCGTCGACGAGGCGATCGACGTCAAGCTGGTGCCGCCGGAGGAGATGGCGAAATACGAGGTCGCCCCCGACGAGAACGGCGAGATCGATCTCGACGCCGCGGCGCTCGACATCCCCGACCCGATCGAGGGCGGCGTCATCGACGTCGGCGCCATCGTCACCGAGCATTTCATGCTCGGCCTCGACCCCTATCCGCGCAAGCCCGGCGTGGTCTTCGACGCCGAAACCGTCGGGGCGGGCGACGGCCGGGAGAAACTCTCGCCCTTCGCCGCACTGGCGCGATTGAAGAAGGAATGATAGGGGAGCCGACCCGAACACCTCGCGTGATGGGCCGGCGCGAACGAGGTAACGGCGACGACAGCGGTTGCGAGACCGGCGGAAAGCGGTATTGTCCCGCCTCCGTCGGCGAGGCCCGACGAACCGGATCGAGATGCCTACACCGATCATCATTTCCCTCGATGCCATGGGCGGCGACGCCGGACCGGACATGGTCGTCCCCGGCGCCGCGGTGGCGCTGGAGCGGCGGCCCGAACTGCGCTTCGTGCTGTTCGGCGACGAGAAGCGCCTCGCGCCCCTCCTGGCCCGCCATCCCCGCCTCGCCGAGGCCGCGCGGATCGTCCACACCGACGTCGTCGTCCGCATGGACGACAAGCCGAGCCAGGCGCTGCGCGCCGGCCGCTGGAAATCGTCGATGTGGAAGGCGATCGAGGCGGTGAAGACCGGCGAGGCCGCCGTCTGCGTCTCCGCCGGCAACACCGGCGCGCTGATGGCCATGTCGAAGTTCTGCCTGCGCACCATGGCCGGCATCGAGCGCCCGGCGATCGCGGCGATCTGGCCGACGGTCGACGGCGAGTCGATCGTCCTCGACGTCGGCGCCACCATCGGTGCCGACGCCCAGCAGCTCATCGACTTCGCGGTGATGGGTGCGGCGATGGCCAAGGCCGTGTTCGGCAAGCCCCGTCCCACCGTCGGCCTGCTCAACGTCGGCGTCGAAGAGGTCAAGGGCATCGAAGAGGTCAAGATGGCCGGCCGCCTGCTCAAGGAGGCCGATCTTCCCGAACTCGACTATTTCGGCTTCGTCGAAGGCGACGACATCGGCCGCGGCGTCGTCGACGTGGTGGTGACCGAGGGCTTCGCCGGCAACATCGCGCTGAAGACGGCGGAAGGCACGGCCAAGCAGATCGGCCAGTATCTGCGTGCCGGCCTCACCCGCACCTGGCTCGCCCGCCTCGGCTATCTCCTCGCCAAGTCGGCCTTCGACCGGCTCAAGGAGAAGATGGACCCGCGCAAGGTCAACGGCGGCGTCTTCCTCGGCCTCAACGGCATCGTCATCAAGAGCCACGGCGGCACCGACGCCGAGGGCTTCGCCTCGGCCATCGAACTCGCCCACGACATGGCCAAGAACGATCTGGCGAGCGGCATCGTCCAGGGCCTGCAGCATTACCACCGAGCCGGCTTCGCCGAGGGCTCGAACGGCGACGCGCGAGGTGAACAGTGAGCATCCTTCGTACCGTCGTTCGCGGCGTCGGCTCCTATCTGCCGGCCGAACGCCTCACCAACGCCGATCTGGCGAAGATCGTCGACACCTCCGACGAGTGGATCGTCGAGCGCACCGGCATCCATGCCCGCCACCGCGCCGCGCCGGGCGAATACACCTCCGATCTCGCCGTCCACGCCGGCCTCGCGGCGCTGGCGGACGCCGGTCTCACCGGCGACGACATCGACCTCGTGGTGGTGGCGACCGCCACTCCCGACCACACCTTCCCGGCCACCGCCGTCGAGGTGCAGAAGCGCCTCGGTATCCACCACGGCTTCGCCTACGACATCCAGGCGGTGTGCTCCGGCTTCGTCTATGCGCTCGCCACCGTCGACGCCCAGCTCAAGGCCGGCATGGCCAAGCGGGCGCTGGTGATCGGCGCCGAGACCTTCTCGCGCATCCTCGACTGGACCGACCGCACCACCTGCGTGCTCTTCGGCGACGGCGCCGGCGCCCTGGTGGTCGAGGCGGTCGAGAGCGAAGGCACCTCCGCCGATCGCGGCATCCTCGCCTCCTCGCTGCGCGCCGACGGCCGCCACAAGGAGAAGCTCTGGGTCGACGGCGGCGTCTCGACCACCCAGACCGCCGGCCATCTCCGGATGGAGGGCAAGGAGGTCTTCAAGCACGCGGTGACCAATCTCGCCGACGTCATCGAAGTGCTGTTCGGCCAGACCGGCCTCGCCGGCGACGACATCGACTGGTTCGTGCCGCATCAGGCCAATCGTCGCATCATCGATGCCACCGGTCGCAAACTCGGCATCGCACCCGAAAAGGTGGTGATGACCGTGCAGGAACACGGCAACACCTCCGCCGCCTCGATTCCGCTCGCCATCGACGTCGCGGTCAAAGACGGACGCATCAAGAAGGGCGACATGGTGATGCTCGAGGCCATGGGCGGCGGCTTCACCTGGGGTGCGGTGCTGCTGCGCTGGTGATCCGGCGACCACGACGCCTTTCCGAACCACCGACATCGACCTCACCCCTGGATTCTGGGGGGAGCGAGAGGCCCTGCGACGACCTGTCCGCGGGCCTCGTCGCTGTTGACCATCCGTCGGAGAGATAATAACTTTTCGTCTCGTTCGGACGGGCGCCGGAAGAAGCGCCGTTTTCGTGCGTGGTGGAATTCGACCCGCGGGTGGCGGTCCGCGTGTGCGAATGCGACAGGGAAAGGCTGAACCATGGCGGGGAAGACGATCACCCGAGCGGATCTGTGCGAAGCGGTCTACCAGAAGGTGGGACTGTCCCGGACCGAGTCGGCCGACCTCGTCGAAATGGTTCTCGGTGAGATTTCCGATTGCCTGGTGGAGGGCGAGTCGGTGAAACTCTCCTCGTTCGGGACCTTCCTCGTCCGCTCCAAGGGCGAGCGGATCGGACGCAATCCGAAGACCGGCGAAGAAGTGCCGATCTCACCGCGCCGGGTGATGGTCTTCAAGCCGTCGAACGTGTTGAAGCAGAAGATCAACGAGTCGCTGGCCGGCGACGATGGCTGATACGGGCCACGGCCGGCCGCTCCGTGAGAGCCGAGGCCGTGGACAAGAGCCCAGACGCCTTCCGCACCATCAGTGAAGCGGCGATCGACCTCGATCTGCCGCAGCACGTCCTGCGTTTCTGGGAAACCCGCTTCGCCCAGATCAAGCCGCTGAAGCGCGGCGGCGGACGGCGCTACTATCGCCCCGACGACATCGACCTGCTCAAGGGCATCCGCCATCTGCTCTACGGCGAGGGCTACACCATCCGCGGTGTCCAGCGCATCCTGAAGGAGCAGGGCGTCCGCTTCGTCATGAACGTCTGGCGCGAAGGCGCGCCCCAGCCGCCGCCGTCGGCCGGAGCCGGCGCGCCTCGTCATGCCGAGCGCGAGGAACCGGAGTTCGACGAGGACTTCGACGACGACGTCGGCGCCGAGGCCGCCGAGCCGCCGCCCGATGACGCCTATTCGCCCTATGCGCCGCATCACGTCGTTCCCGCCGCCCGCCCGCGCGAGGCCGACGACGCCGACTTCGCCGTGCCGATGGTGCGCCCCGGCGAGGGCGAGCCGCCGCTCCACCAGCCGGTGGGGGCCGAAGCGCTGCGCGCC
>CALMYM010000176.1 GCA_937873675.1 uncultured Alphaproteobacteria bacterium
GCTCCGAGCCTCCGGGGGGGTGCCCCCGGAAAGCGATGCGGGGCAATTCGCTTGGCCCTCTTCGCACGAGGCCGCCTAGGGGTGCCCCCGCCTCGTCCATCACTCCCGCCGTTCGGGCAGGTGATCGTCGCGGATGAGGTCGGAGAAGCGGGTGAACTCGCCGGCGAAGTGCAGTTCGACCGAGCCCGTGGGGCCGTGGCGCTGCTTGCCGACGATCACCTCGGCGATGCCGCGCATCCGGTTGAACTTCTCTTCCCACTTGAACCAGACGTCGGTGCCCTTCTCCTGGGGCTCCTGGTTCTTGAGGTAGTACTCCTCGCGATAGACGAACATGACGACGTCGGCGTCCTGCTCGATCGAGCCGGATTCGCGAAGGTCGGCGAGCTGCGGCCGCTTGTCGTCGCGGTTCTCCACCTGACGCGACAGCTGGGAGAGCGCGACGATCGGAACGTTCAGCTCCTTGGCCAGCGCCTTCAGGCCGGTGGTGATCTCGGTGATCTCCTGGACGCGGCTGTCGCCCTTGCGCGCCGAACCGGTGAGGAGCTGCAAGTAGTCGACGATCAGTACGTCGAGGCCGCGCTGGCGCTTCAGCCTGCGAGCGCGCGCGGCGAGTTGGGCGATCGAGATGCCGCCGGTCTGGTCGACCCACAACGGGATCGACTGCATGGTCTGAGCCGCGCCCACCAGCTTCTCGAACTCGGCGTCGGTGATGTCGCCGCGGCGGATCTTGTTCGACGGGATCTCGGCCTGTTCGGAGATGATACGGGTGGCGAGCTGCTCGGAGCTCATTTCGAGCGAGAAGAAGCCGACCGCGCCTCCGTCGACCGTCTTCATCGTGCCGTCCGGTTGCTCCTCGGCGCGGTAGGCGGCGGCGATGTTGAAGGCGATGTTGGTGGCCAGCGACGTCTTGCCCATCGCCGGGCGGCCGGCGAGGATGACGAGGTCGGAGCGCTGCAGGCCGCCGAGCCGGGCGTCGAGCGAGGCGATGCCGGTGGAGATGCCCGAGAGCTTGCCGGCGCGCTGGAAGGCGGCGGCCGCCATCTCGATCGAGCCGCGCAGCGCGTCGGAGAAGGAGACGAAGCCGCCGTCGTAGCGCCCCTGCTCGGCCAGTTCGAACAGCCGCCGCTCGGCGTCCTCGATCTGGGCGCGCGGCGGCATGTCGACCGGCGCGTCGTAGGCGATGTTGACCATGTCCTCGCCGATGCGGATCAGGTTCCGGCGGACGGCGAGTTCCTGGATGACGCGGCCGTAGTCCTCGGCGTTGATGACGGTGGTCGCGTCGGAGGCGAGGCGCAGCAGGTACTGCGTGACGCTCATGTCGGCGATCTGCGCCTCGGCCGGGAAGAAGGTCTTGAGCGTGATCGGCGAGGCGACCTTGCCGGCGCGGATCAACTGGCCGATGCGCTCGTAGATGGCGCGATGCGGCTCCAACAGGAAGTGCCCCGGCTCCAGGAAGTCGGAGACGCGATAATAGGTCTCGTTGTTGACCAGAATCGCACCGAGCAGCTGCCTTTCGGCCTCGGCATTGTGGGGAGCGATACGGGCGAGCGCCGGGACGGAGTCCTCGACGCGACGGATCGGAGCTTTCATGGGGCGCGCGCGGTCGGTGGCTGGCGGTGCGGGGGTGGTTGAGAAAGTCTTAACGACCCCCGCACTCCCCCGGAAGCGGCGGGGCTCTCATACCGGTTCTTCCACAGGAATGATTCGGCCGTCGAGTTTATCCGACTTGACCGTTGCAGCGGTCGCGATTCGCTGCCCGACCGAACGGGGCGGGCCGCCGTCGCCCTCGCGATGCGGGGCCTACGCGAGATCGCGGATCGGCGTGGATCGACGTTCGTGCGCGATGGTTCGAGACGAGCCCTGCTGGCTCTCCTCACCATGAAGCGCTCGGCTTTTCTTCGCAGTCACGAACGCTTCATGCTGAGGAGGTGTCCGCAGGACGCCGTCTCGAAGCATCGCGCACGGCGGTGAAACCGGTCCGCTCGTAGTCCACCACCTTCCCGAAACGAAGAGAGCCGAGCGTCACCGCCCGGCTCCTCCTGTCTCGATCCCGTTCGTTCGGGGCACTCGGCCCCCCGGATCACTCCGCGGCGATCTCGAAGCGCGGGGCCGTGCCCTTCTCCGTCGCGTCCATCACCCGCTCCTCGTCGAGCGGCATGTGATCGAGGCGGTAGAGGACGGCGATCAGCACGGCGGTCGCGGCGAGCATCATGGTGGCGCCGAAGAGCCACAGCACGAGCGGCACCAGGAGGAAGTAGGTGCGCATGCCGAACCAGTAGAAGCGGCCGGAGCGCTCCAGCTGGGCGATCACCGTGTCGAGCGGGATGCGGCCGTACTTACCCGAAAGCGGCACGTTGATCATGTAGCCGACGTGGTGGAACTGCCGGATCGCCATGGTGAAGGAGAGGAAGGCGGCGAAGAGGTCGACGAGCAGGATCAGCGTCTTGACCGTCCACAGCACCGCACCGCTCGGCCCCATCGGGTTGAGCACGTGCCAGCTCGCCTCGAGCCGCTCACCTTGAGCCGACAGGGTCAGCACGCCGATGATCAGCAGCACCGCGGTCGACGCCATGAAGGTCGCCGCCATGGTCGAGTTGCGCAGCGTCTGCACGGCGAGGACGTCCTTGCCCTCCGCCATCACGGCGCGAACCCAGGCGGCGCGCGATTTCGTCATCGTCGCCTGGAAGGTGAAGTTCTTGTTGTGGCGGACCTTGTAGCCGAGGAACGCATGGTAGCCGACGAGAGCCGTCAGCGTGACAGCGAGGGCGGCCAGATCGATCGCCATCGCGAGCGTCGGTTCGAAAGGCATGAGATACGTTCCCTTCCTCGCGTCATTCGCCGAAGAAGGGGAACGGCTTGGCGAGCGGGCTACGCTTCTCGTCGTCACCTTCACGCGGCTCGCCGGAAACCCAGGCGAGGATGCGGCGGGAGAGCGACGTGCTTTCGTCGACGGCGCGCCGATGGCGGGCGGGAAGCACTCCGATCGTGTCGGTCAGGGCGGTCATGGGAACTCCGGCATTTTCCATCGGGCGATACCCGGGAAGATACGGAGCCGGTCTGACGTGGACCTGCAGATATCATGAATTCATTGTCAGGTTTCCCCGACGTGATCGTCAGGTGCGGCGGCGAAGGTGAGCGTGACGACGAGACCCGGCCCGGCGTCGTCGAGGTCGAGCCGGCCGCCGTGGTGACGCACCACCGCATCGACCACCGAAAGCCCGAGGCCGGTGCCGCGCTGATGACGGCTGGCGTCGAGGCGGACGAATCGTTCGAGCACCCGTTTGCGCTCCGCCGCCGGGATCCCCGGCCCGCTGTCGGCGACGCGGATCTCGACCTCGTCGCCCGCCCGCCCCGTCGAGACGAGCACGCGCCCACCCTCCGGCGTGTAGCGGATGGCGTTGTCGACGACGTTGGAGAGCGCCTGGAAGAGCAGATGCCGGTCGGCCTCCGCCGCCGGCGCTCCGTCCGTCGCCAGAACGAGGTCGAGCGACTTGTCTTCGACGAGCGGCGAGAAATAGTCGACGAGATCGTCGAGCATCCGCGCCACGTCGATGCGCTCCCGCGTCGGCGGTGCGCCGTGGTCGATCCGCGCGATCGAAAGCAGCGATTCCAGCGTCTCCAGCAGCGTGTCGAGATCGCCGACCGACTCGGCGAGCGCCGTCTCCAGCGCCTCCGGCGTCGGTTCCGAGATCTGCAACAGCTCCAGCCGGCCGCGCACCCGCGACAGCGGTCCCCTGAGATCGTGGGCGATGTTGTCGGTCACCTGACGCGTCGCCGTCATCAGCTCGGAGATGCGATCGAGCGCCTCATTGAGATTGGCGCCGAGCTGGTCGAACTCGTCGCCGGAGCCGGAGATCGGCATGCGCTCGTCGATGTGGCCGTGCAGGATGCGGTGCGCCGAAGCGTTGAAGCCGGCGAGACGGCGCACCACGGCGCGGCTGGTGAGGAGCCCGGCGAGCCCCGCCAGGAAGGCCATCGCCACCGCCGCGATCGCCGAGGATTCGCCGACGATACGACGCAGCTGGTCCTCTTCGGTGAGGTCGCGGCCGAGCTGCAGCGTCAGCCGGTCCCTGAGACGCACGGTGAGGAGCCGCGCCTCGTGTTCGCCGTCGGCCGGCCCGCGCCGCATGACGATGTTGGAATAGCCACCCGGTGCCGGCATGGCGCCGCGCACCACGGTGAAGTTCTCGATCAATTCGCCGCCGTCGGCATCGACCACCCGGTAGAGCCGGGCGCTGCCGCGTTCGGCGAAGATGCGGCTCTGCAACGCTTGCAGGATGCCGCTGCGGTCGGACCCGGCGAGTTCCGTCGACAACCGTTCGCTCTCCGCCACCAGCCCGACGTCGACCCGGTGTTCCATCGCCGCCTGGGTGGAGAAGAACACGAAGGCGATCAGCGCCCAGCCCGCCAACAGATAGAGCGGCGCCGTCAGAACCGTCAGGCGGAAGGTCGCGGTCAGGAACGGGTCACGTTTCACTTCGCAGACAATATCCCGCGCCCCGCACCGTGAAGAGCATGGGCTTGGGATATCCCTTCTCGAGCTTCTGCCGCAGGCGGGAGATGTGGACGTCGAGTGTGTTGGTCTGCGGGTGGAAATGGTAGTCCCACACCGCTTCGAGCAACATGGTGCGGGTGACCACCTGATCGGCGTGGCGCATCAGGTATTCGAGCAGCATGAACTCGCGCGGATGGAGCGCCAACGGCTGGTTGCCGCGCTTGGCGGTGCGCGTCGCGAGGTCGAGTTCGAGATCGCCGACCTTCAGCACGGTCTGCGGCTGCACCCCCTGACGGCGCCGCACGATGGCGTCGAGCCGGGCGTGGAGTTCGGCGAGCACGTAGGGCTTGACCAGATAGTCGTCGCCGCCGGCCCTCAGTCCGCGGATGCGCTCGTCGACATGGGAGAGGGCGGAGAGGATGAGGACCGGCGTCGCCACCCCTTCGCCGCGCAACCGGCGGATCACCTCGAGCCCCTCGAGCCCCGGCAACATGCGGTCGACGACCAGCGCGTCGTAGACGGGATCGCGGGCGAGCGCGAGCCCGTCGAGCCCGTTGTCGACATGGTCGACGACGACACCGAATTCCGCGAGGCCCCGCTTCAGATAAGCGGCGACCTCACGATCGTCCTCGATGATCAGAAACCGCATCTTCTGTGGTTCTCTCCCGGTCCCCGACCCTAGCCGAAGCCATCGCTGCGCGGCAACGCGCGCCGCGCCGCAGTCGTGGCGAGGTAGCAGGGACGGCGACCCCCTTGAACGCAGAAGAGCCGGGCGTCGCCACCCGGCTCCTCTCGATGTCGCATCTTGCACGGCCGGTCCCGGGACGCTTCACGCCCCGGCGGCCCGCGCCGACGAGGCTCACGCCTCCTCGTGATAGCCTTCCTCGTCGGTGATCGGGCCGACCTCGCGCACGAAGATCTCTTCGTTGTCGCGGGTGATGACCTCTTCACCGCGCGCCTGACGCTCGGCCTCTTCGGCCGAACGGGCGACGTTGATCGTCACCTTGGCCTCGACCTCGGCGTGGAGGGCGATGTGGACGGTGTGCAGGCCGATGGCCTTGATCGGCGCCTTGAGCTCGACCTGGTTGCGGGCGACCGAGAAGCCGCCGGCGGTGATCAGGTCGGCGATGTCGCGGTTCGACACCGAGCCGTAGAGATGGCCCATCTCGCCGGCCGAACGGACGACGATGAAGCTCTGACCGTCGAGCTTCTCGGCGACGGCGGCCGCCTCGTTCTTGCGCTCGAGGTTACGGGCTTCGAGCTGCACCTTCTGGCTCTCGAAGAACTCCTTGTTGGCCTTGGTGGCGCGCAGCGCCTTGCCGCGCGGCAAGAGGTAGTTGCGGGCGTAGCCCGGCTTGACCTTCACCACTTCGCCCATCTGGCCGAGATTGGCGACGCGCTCGAGGAGAATGAGTTCCATGTGTGTGCTCCTTCCGGTGTGTTCGGATGTCGATGTTCAGAACGGGTCGGCCGACGGCTTGCGCCGGCGCAGACCCACGTAGGGTTCGAGAAGGCCGACCAGCGCCACGAGCGCCGCCGGCAGGGTGAAGAGCAGGACCAGGCCCCAGATGAAGGCTAGGATGATGATCCGAGCCTGCGACCGCCGGGCCAGCGTGTGGACGACGCCGGCGCCGACGAGGAAATGCGCCGAGAACAGCGTTCCCGCGACGATCGAGGCGAGGACCCCGAGCGATCCCTCGGTGAAGGCGGTGACGAGTGCCGCGGCGAAGACGAGGCCGGCGGCGGGCGGCAGCTCCACCGCGGCGACGTCGTCGAACGGCCGCGCCAGTCGGCCCGACTTGGCGACGATCTTCACCGCCGCCCACAGGTCGAAGACGATGACCATGAGCCAGCTCGCCGGGAAGAAGGCGGGGAACAGAAGCACCGTGTCGCGCACCATCGGATCGATCTGCGAGGCGCTGGGAAGATCGCTCGGCGAGACCCCGCCGCGCACCATCATCTGACGATAGGCGGCGGAGACCTGCGCCGCCGTCTCCTGCGGATCGAAGCCGATGGCGATGCCGCCGATCACCGTGGCGACCGCCACCGTGACGCAGATCGCCGAGAGCGCCCGGCCGAGCGGATACCATTCGCGCGACGTCGGATCGGACGGATCGGTGTGCCGCGCCAGTCCGAGGAGATGGGCCGCCGCGAGCGTCGGCAGGGCGTCGAGCAGCACCAGCGACACGCCCGCCGGGGTGCCGAAGCCGACCCACACGGTCGCCGCCGCGGTGGCCGTCGCGACGAGCCCGGCCGTCGGCCCCCAGCCGATCGCGGCGATGCCGAGCGGCAGCGGCGCGAGCAGGAAGAGCGGCAGCGCGAGCACGGTCCCGCCCACCAGCGCGGCGAAGAGCAGCGCGGTCGCGAAGCCGGCACCGAGGCCGATCAACAGAGGAGGGGCCGAGAGTCGTCTCGTCATGTCGCCCAGCTGTCCCGTCTCTCACGAGAACGGTTAGAGGCGGTCCCGCCCCAACCCGATCGTTCCGACGCCTGTTCATCCCACGGGCCGGTCGTGTCGCCCGTATGCCCCGGCGGTTCGCTCGGGGGGAGGAGAGGCGGGCATGGTCGCCCGCCTCGATCTCGTCACCGCGCGACGATCCGCGCGGCGTCCGGCATCACTCGATGACGCCTCGCGAGCCGTGGCTCGCGATCACTTGATCACGAAGGGCAGAAGGCCGAGGAAGCGGGCGCGCTTGATCGCCTTGGCGAGCTCACGCTGCTTCTTGGCCGACACCGCGGTGATGCGGGACGGAACGATCTTGCCGCGCTCGGAGATGAAGCGCTGCAGCAGCTTCACGTCCTTGTAGTCGATCTTCGGGGCGCTGGCGCCGGAGAACGGGCAGGTCTTGCGACGGCGGAAGAAGGGGCGGCGGGCCGCCTGAGAGGTTTCGGCCATCACTCGTTCTCCTCGCCACCGAACTCGGCGTCGTCACGACGCGGACCACGATCACGGCGCGGGCCGCGATCACCACGGTCACCGCGATCGCCGCGGTCACCACGCTCACCACCACGACGGTCGTCGCGGCGCTCGTCGCGATCACGCTTCTGCAGCATGACCGACTGGCCTTCCTCGAGCTCGTCGACGCGGATGGTGAGGAAGCGCAGCACGTCTTCCGACAGGCGCTCCTGGCGCTCGACCTCGGCGATCGCCGCGGCCGGGGCCTCGATGTTCATCAGGGCGTAGTGCGCCTTGCGGTTCTTCTTGATCCGGTAGGCGAGGGACTTCAGACCCCAGTTCTCGACCTTGGTGACCTTGCCACCGAGGCCTTCGACGACGGTCTTGTACTGGTTGATCAGGGTGTCGACGGCCTGCGCCGACACGTCCTGACGCGCCAGGAACACGTGCTCGTAGAGCGGCATGTGAAACCTTTCTTCGCTCGGTTGAGACGCCCCCGAAGGGAACGTCGACCGCTGGACACCGGCGCCAAGCCTCCCGGGACCCTCCGAGGAAGAGCCCGAAAACGATGACTGTCGGTGAGCGGAGACACGGGACGACGGATCGGAACCCCGATCCTGCCGCATCGATTCCCGGGGTTTCCCCCATGAAATGGACGCGACCGTCCGTTCAGCCCCCGGCCGAGTGCCCGACGGAATGGGCGGGTTCTACAGGTTTTCGGGCGGGATGCAAGGGGCAAAGGCGTATTCGACGCCGGCTCGCGAGACCCCGGCTCCGTAGTCGGCGTGCCCGGACAATGGTTCGACGACGGCGGCTCCTTGTGGCTGCTCGGAAAGAGTGTAACGTGCTGAAAAGCAATCGGAGGAGCCGGCATGCCGAAGAACATCGTGATCTTTTCGGATGGAACCGGCCAACGCAGCGGTGAGAGGTTCGAGGAGAATCGGACCAACGTCTACAAACTATACAGAGCGACGAAGTGCGGTCCCGATTCCTCCGTCGATCCGAACGCGCAGTTCGCCTTCTACGATCCCGGGATAGGTACGATACCTCCGAAGTATGGCTTCTTGGGCACCGTCTGGGCGGGGATCTACAATCTGGTTTGCCAAGCCACGGGCCTCGGACTGACCAAGAACATCGAAGATTGCTATGAAGCGATCTTGCGGGTTTACGAACCAGGTGACCGGATATTCCTGTTTGGTTTCAGCCGGGGGGCCTACACGGTTCGATGCTTGGCTGCAGTCCTGCATTTCTGCGGTATTCCTCGCCGGGCGCGTAACGGCGACGCACTGAAGAAGGACACCGGCACGCTCCGTCGTCTGGCTCGGGAAGCCGTCGAAGAAGTCTATCAACACGTTTCTTGGGAACGGACCGGGAAGAAGAAGGAAAGCCGCTTCATCGAACAAAGGCGCGCACTCGCGGCTCGATTCCGAAATCGCTACGCATCGATCGACGGCTATCCGCATTTCATAGGTGTCTTCGATACGGTGGCTACCGTCTGGAACACCGCTTCTCTCGTGGTGTCGATCGCTCTGGCTCTGCTTTGCGCCGCTGCCGCAGCAGCTATCCTGCACTTCTGGATCGGCGGCTTCCTGACCTGGACCCTCCTACTTCTCGTCTTCGCCGCCGGCTTCGCGGGTGTCTGGTACCTCAAGACCCATTTCAAAATAGCCTTTGGTCTGGACGGACATCCCTGGTGGACGACCGCCCACCTCAATCCACTGCACATGCGCTTCTATGACAAGACACTGAACACCAATGTCGGGTGGGCTCGTCATGCTCTGGCCATCGATGAACATCGAATGGATTTCGATCGAGTACCCTGGGGAAACGTGACGGAATTGCGAATGGTTGGAGAGGGCGAACCAGATTGGCTCCGACAGATCTGGTTCGCCGGGAACCATGCCGACATCGGTGGCGGCTATCCTGAAACCGAGTCTCGTCTTTCCGATGCGGCACTAGCCTGGATGGTCCGCGAAGCGACCAGCATTCCCGGTCCGTTGGTCGTCGACACGGCGGTTCTACGGCCCTATCCCGCACCAACGGGCATGCAGCATGACGAGACGAAGTCCTGGACCTTCCGGTTCGCCCGCAAAATCGACCGGCGAATTCCGGTCGACGCACCTTTGGATGCGAACGTCTTGCCGCGATTCGATCTGTCGACCGTCCTGCATCTCACCGAGGAAAAGCCCTATCGCCCGGAGAGCCTGAGAGAGCACGAGAAGACGCGCGGCTACTACGAGACGTGACCGTCACGCCCCCATCAACGCCGTCGCCGACCCGTAAGCGAACCACAGCATCAGCACGCCCGTCAGGCCCTTCACCGTGATGCCCCACCAGTCGCGACTTCCGCCCTGGTCGAAGCGACGGTGGAGGAAGACGACGGAGGCCGACCACAAGAGGCCCCAGACCAGCGCGCCGGCGAGTACGGACGCCGCGACGATCATCAGCGACGACATGCCGAGCGCCGTCATCTCCGGCCGACCGATGGCGGCGAGCCAGAAGGCGACGTTCCACGGGCTGGTCAGCGCCATGGTGGCGCCGAGGAGGACGCTGGCGCGGTTCGATTCGAACCGACTCGGGGCGATGGGCGCAGCGCCGGCCGGTGTCCGCCAAGACGACCACGCGCCGAGGAGGAAGAGCACCGCCAGCGCGATCAGCAATCCGATCGACAGCACCCCCATGACCAGCCGCGTCGTCTCGCCGGTGAACAGCGTGCCGACCCCGAGCGCCACCAGGATCGCCCACAGCGCATCCCCCGAGCAGGCGCCGAACAGCACCCCGAACCCCGACCAGAAGCCGTTGGCGAGGCAGCGGCGGGCGATTTCGGCGTTGATCGGCCCGGGCGGCCAGGCGACCGACCAGCCGAGGACGAAACCGGTGGCGACGAGGGAGAGGAGAGTGGGTTCCATGACCGATCTCTCAACCACGCCGCACCGGGCGCGGCAAGTGTCGCCGTCGACGCGCCCCCGCCCGTCCGCCGCTTCCACCGTCGGCGCGCGCGGACGGGACCTCGCCTTCATCGGATCGAGCCGGGCTCGACCCTGCGCGAAATGCTTCGAGACGGCGTCCTTCGGGCGCCTCCTCGGCATGAGGGGTTTGTTTTTGCGAGGAATTCTCCAGCGTCTCATCCTGAGGAGGGCCGCAGACCCGTCTCGAAGCCTCACCATGGAGACCTTTGCACGGGTCGGCCCGATGTGTCCGAAGCTTCCAATTCGCCCGGGCATTCACCCAGCACAAAGGCCGTCATCCCCGGCCGGAGCGAAGCGGAGGGGAAGGGGATCCATTGGCTTTTCAACGAGTTTACCGGTCCATGGATCCCCTTCCCTCGCCTTCGGCTCGCCGGGGATGACGGCTGAGTTGTACGCGGCGCAAATCAGAACGTCAGGACTGAGGCGATCCGTGCAAAGGTCTCCATGGTGAGGAGAGCGGCGCAGCCGCTCGTCTTGTAACTTGAACCGCCCGCGATCGGTTAAGCTGCCCGATGCGGTGTC
>CALMYM010000177.1 GCA_937873675.1 uncultured Alphaproteobacteria bacterium
CTCGCCGGCGCGGCGCAGGTTCTCACCCGGCGCCACCGACTGCTGCACCGAGGCGAGGCCGAATTCGTGGGTGACGGCATCGTCGGGCACCACCGAGTCGCAGCCGGCCGGCAGCGCGGCGCCGGCGGCGACCGGAACGAGGCGCGTGGGGGTGGCCGGGGCGTAGGGTGAGGCGCCGACCGTCTCGATCGAGGCGACGGCATGGCCGGCGATCAACGCCACCGCCGTCGTCGGCACCGCCTGCGCGGCCACGACGTCTTCGGCCGCCACCGCGCCGATCGCCTCGGCGCAGGGGACCGATCGCGGCGTCACCGGTTCGGCGAATCTCATGACATCGTCACGGAGCTTGGAGAGCGGCGTGAGGGCGGCGGGCGTCGCGTCGCGGCTCATCCTCGATCGAATCCTCGTTTCCCCCGTCGATCCCGATGCGTGCCGGGTTGTTCCGTGGTGTTCGTACAGCCATAATGGGGGGCCGGTCGCCCCTCGACCAGAGGGACTCGGTGCGGGTGGAAACCTGTGGCCCATCGGGCACGGTCCCGCCGGTGCGTGATCGGATGCGTGGCGGGGCGCCGGATCGGCGTCGGGCCACGGCCGTCTTGACCGGCATCAAGGGGTTCGCGGCGGCGCCGCCTATCTTCGCGGGTCGACGCGCGCGAGCGCGAGGAGGCGGAAAGCGATGCGGCGAGACGACGTTCCGGACCAGGCTCCGGCCGGGCTCGGACACAATGCCGGCGGGGCGACGATCGCCGTCGAAGTGCGGCTGTTCAACAGCCTGACGAAACACGCCGGCCCGGAAGGCCCGGTGCGGCGCATGGAACTCGAGGCGGGCGCCACCGTCGGCGACGTCGTCGATCGGCTGCGCCTGCCGCCGGCCGACGTCTTCCTGGTGTTGCGCAACGGTCGCGACATCTCGCCCGGCGTCTACGGCGGCGGCCTGATCAACCGCGAGGCGACGCTCGACGAGGGTGACGTCCTCGCCTTCTCCGGGCCGGTTCCCTACTCCTTCGGCTACGGATCGCCGGTGGTGTGAGGGGTTTTCGGTCTCGCGCGCGGGCGCGCGCGAGTTCTCAATGTCTCGCGGGTCCGACGGGGGATGTACGACGAGGGAGGGCGGAGCGGCCGAACCGCGAGAGCCGCGCCAAGCGCGGTCCCACTCGTTCGACGATGTCCGGAATTCTTCCGAGGAGGAAGAAATGGCGGGAGTGACGGGGCTCGAACCCGCGACCTCCGGCGTGACAGGCCGGCACTCTAACCGACTGAGCTACACCCCCGCTGGACCGCTTCGGGGGCGAGCCCCGTCGGCGATGGAGGGTCGTTTAAGGTGCCCGGCTTCCGGTGTCAAGCACCTCTTGCCGGCGAAGATTCCGCTCTCGCCGGTGGCCGGTGGAAAAGCCCGTTTCGCCTCGCTTTCTCCGAACCTCGCCGATCGCGGTCGGCGGGCCGTCGGCGCAGCGCGACGAAGCGGATGGAACTTTCGTCGAGGTCGACCTATTGTGTAATACCAGAATGCGCCAAATCGGCAGTGCCTCGGGAAGCCCTTCGCCGCGCCCTCGTCGAGAGCCGTCGCAGGGCGGTTCGGAGCGGTCGTCGACGAAGGTCCCGCTCGACGCGAATCCGGTGCGCCGGCTGCGCTCGCAGCCTCGGCGGACGAGGTGGGCGATTCGGCGAAGTCGCGGGGAAAGCGCGAAATTCCGCGGCGGGGCGCTCTGTTGCGCCGCGGTAGGGTGTGGGATGCGAGGTCTTCCGATCGTCTCCCCACACTCGACCAAAAGAGCGGGTGAAGGCGCTTGCGTCGCGGGGGTGGCTGAGCTAAGCGTGCCGTCGTGACGACGGGTCGCAGCCGCGAATTCGTCGTATCCTCGCCGTGACGGCGCCGTGATCCTAGAATCGGCGCGAAGAACCGGCGAGGGCAGTCCGATCCACGATCTCGGATCGCGGATCGCTTCCCGGATCGGGGGAGAGGAACGGGATCGCCATGCAAGCCCTGCTCAGCGAATACCTGCCGATCGTCGTCTTTCTCGCGTTGGCCTGCGTCATCGGCCTGGCTCTCATGATCGCGCCCTTCCTGGTCGCCTACAAGAAGCCGGACCCCGAGAAGCTGTCGGCCTACGAATGCGGATTCAACGCCTTCGACGACGCGCGCATGAAGTTCGACGTCCGCTTCTATCTGGTGTCGATCCTCTTCATCATCTTCGATCTCGAAGTGGCCTTCCTGTTCCCGTGGGCGGTGGCCTTCGGCGGTCTCGGCTGGTTCGGCTTCTGGTCGATGATGATCTTCCTCGGCGTCCTCACCATCGGCTTCGTCTACGAGTGGAAGAAGGGGGCCCTGGAATGGGACTGATCCAACCGTCTTCGCCGCTGGTCGCTCCCGCTCCCAAGGGGATCATCGATCCGAACACCGGTAAGCCGGTGGGCGCGGAGGATCCCTTCTTCCTGAAGATCGACGACGAGCTCGCCGACAAGGGTTTCATCATCACCGCGACGGACGACCTCATCAACTGGGCGCGCACCGGCTCGCTCATGTGGATGACCTTCGGTCTCGCCTGCTGCGCGGTCGAGATGATCCAGATGGCGATGCCGCGCTACGACTGCGAGCGCTTCGGCTTCGCCCCGCGCGCCAGCCCGCGCCAGTCCGACGTGATGATCGTCGCCGGCACCTTGACCAACAAGATGGCTCCGGCGATGCGCAAGGTCTACGACCAGATGCCGGAGCCGCGCTACGTCATCTCGATGGGCTCCTGCGCCAACGGCGGCGGCTACTATCACTATTCCTACTCGGTGGTGCGCGGCTGCGATCGCATCGTGCCGGTCGACGTCTACGTGCCGGGCTGCCCGCCCACCGCGGAGGCGCTGCTCTACGGCGTGTTGCTGCTGCAGAAGAAGATCCGCCGGACCGGCACCATCGAACGCTGAAGTCTCGTGCGGCGCCGCGAGGCGCCGGAAAGGTCGAGGAAGCATGGCTCAATCGCTCAAGTCTCTCGGCGAGACCATCGCGGCCAAGCTCGGCGACAGGATCGCCGGCTGGTCGGTCGGCGTCGACATGGTGGTGTTGCAGGCGACGCCGGCGACCATCCTCGACGTGCTGAAGACGCTCCGCGACGATCCGGACCTGAAGTTCGTCGCCTTCACCGACATCTGCGGGGTCGACTGGCCGGCGCGCGAGAAGCGCTTCGACGTCGTCTACCACCTCCTGTCGCCGACGAAGAACACTCGCGTCCGCATCAAGCTCGAGACCGACGAGGTGACCCCCGTTCCCTCGGCGACGGCCCTGTTCCAGGGCGCCGACTGGTTCGAGCGCGAGACCTACGACCTCTACGGCATCCTCTTCACCGGGCACCACGACCTGCGCCGCATCCTCACGGACTACGGCTTCGACGGTCATCCGCTGCGCAAGGACTTCCCGATGTCGGGCTACGTCGAGGTTCGCTACGACGAGACCGAGAAGCGGGTGGTCTACGAGCCGGTGAAGCTCACGCAGGAATACCGTAACTTCGACTTCCTCAGCCCCTGGGAAGGACCGGACTACGTCCTCCCGGGCGACGAGAAGGCCGGATAGCGGCAGGGGAGGGCGAATGACACAGCCGAGCATCGGACCGATCGTCCTGCTTCTGCTGTTCGTCGTTCTCCTGATCCCGATCGTGACCACCGCGATGCAGGTGGGATCCACGGTCTGGGAGCGAACATGGGGTCGCAACTGGCGCTGGATGGCGCTGGTGGTGACCGGATCGGTGATCGGGTGGCTGATCGCCAGGTTCGGAATTCTCCCCTGACCGGGAGAACCACGATGGATCGAGGGACCGCGCGATGGGCGCCGAAGCGACGGTACGCAACTTCAACATCAACTTCGGGCCGCAGCACCCGTCCGCGCACGGCGTGCTGCGTCTGGTGCTGGAGCTCGACGGTGAAGTCGTCACCCGCGCCGACCCGCACATCGGCCTGCTTCACCGCGGCACCGAGAAGCTGATCGAGAACAAGACCTACGCCCAGGCGACTCCCTATTTCGACCGGCTCGACTACTGCGCCCCGATGAACCAGGAGCACGCCTTCGTGCTCGCCGCCGAGCGGCTCATCGGCCTCACCGTGCCGAAGCGCGGTCAGCTGATCCGCGTGCTCTACTGCGAGATCGGGCGTCTCCTCTCCCATCTCCTCAACGTCACCTCGCAGGCGCTCGACGTCGGCGCGCTGACCCCGCCGCTGTGGGGCTACGAGGAGCGCGAGAAGCTGATGATCTTCTACGAGCGCGCCTCCGGCGCTCGTATGCACGCCAACTACTTCCGCGTCGGCGGCGTCCATCAGGACCTGCCGGAGAAGCTGGTCGAGGACATCGGCAAGTTCTGCGACAACTTCGAGAAGGTGGTCGACGACCTCGAAGGCCTGCTGACCGAGAACCGCATCTTCAAGCAGCGCAACGTCGACATCGGCGTCGTCAGCCTCGAGGACGCGCTCGACTGGGGCTTCACCGGCGTCATGCTGCGTGGCTCGGGCGCCAAGTGGGACCTGCGCAAGTCGCAGCCCTACGAGTGCTACGACGAGATGGATTTCGACATCGCCATCGGCAAGAACGGCGACTGCTACGACCGCTATCTCATCCGCATGTTCGAGATGCGCCAGTCGAACCGCATCATGAAGCAGTGCGTCGAGCGCCTCCTCGGCAAGGAGCGCGTCGGGCCGGTGTCGGCGGAGACGCACAAGGTGGTGCCGCCGAAGCGCGGCGACATGAAGCGCTCGATGGAAGCGCTGATCCACCACTTCAAGCTCTTCACCGAAGGCTTTCATGTTCCCGAGGGCGAGATCTATGCCGCCGTCGAGGCGCCGAAGGGCGAATTCGGCGTCTATCTCGTCTCCGACGGCACCAACAAGCCCTATCGCTGCAAGATCCGCGCGCCCGGTTTCGCGCATCTCCAGGCGATGGACTTCCTCAACCGCGGTCACATGCTCGCCGACGTGGCGGCGATCCTGGGATCGCTCGACATCGTCTTCGGCGACGTCGACCGGTGAGGCCGGAATGAACCGGCGGAGTGAAGAACCCCGCCGAACGAGTACACGTACGATCGACCGTCCGAGGATTTCATGAGCGTCCGCAGGCTCGCCGCCACCGAGGTCCAACCGGCCTCCTTCGCCTTCAGCCCCGAGAACGAGGCCTGGGCCGCGACGGTCATCGCCAAGTTTCCGGCCGGCAAGCAGGCCTCCGCCGTGATCCCGTTCCTGATGCGGGCGCAGGAGCAGGAGGGCTGGGTCAGCAAGGCGGCGATCGAGACGATCGCCGATCGGTTGGCCATGAAGCACATCCGGGTGCTGGAGGTCGCGACCTTCTACACCCAGTTCCAGCTGGCGCCGGTGGGGTCGGTCGCGCACATCCAGGTGTGCGGCACCACGCCCTGCATGCTGCGCGGCTCCGACGGCATCATCGAGGTCTGCAAGACCCGCATCGCCCATCACGCCCACGAGCTCTCCGCCGACGGCAGGTTCTCGTGGGAAGAGGTCGAGTGCCTGGGTGCCTGCGTCAACGCCCCGATGGTGGCGGTGGCGTCCGACACCTACGAGGATCTGACGGTCGAGACGTTCAACGCGGTGCTCGATGCCTTCGAGCGCGGCGAGACGCCCGCGCCCGGCCCGCAGAACGGCCGCAACGGCGCCATGGCCGAGGGCGGCCAGACGTCGCTGACCGATCCGGGGCTCTACGACGGTTCGTACCGCGTCAACATCGTGACGCAGGGCAAGTGACGAGGACGCCGTCCGGCGACGGACGGTGAAAGAACGGTCCGGCGGCGACGTCGGGGGATGTTCGAGAGGCGACTGGGAAGAGACCGATGCTCCACGACAAGGACCGCATCTTCACCAACATCTACGGTCTTCAGGACAAGAGCCTGAAGGGCGCGATGTCGCGTGGCCTCTGGGACGGCACCAAGCAGATCCTGGAAATGGGTCGCGACTGGATCATCGACCAGATGAAGGCTTCGGGCCTGCGCGGCCGCGGCGGCGCCGGCTTCCCGACCGGCCTGAAGTGGTCGTTCATGCCCAAGGTCTCCGACGGCCGGCCGCACTATCTGGTGGTCAACGCCGACGAGTCCGAGCCGGGCACCTGCAAGGACCGCGAGATCCTGCGCAACGACCCGCATCACCTGATCGAGGGCTGCCTGCTCGCCTCCTTCGCGATGGGGGCGAACGCGGCCTACATCTACGTGCGCGGCGAGTTCATCCGCGAGCGCGAGGCGCTTCAGGCGGCGATCGACGAGTGCTACGCGGCGAACCTCCTCGGCCCCAACAACATCCACGGCTATCCCTTCGACCTCTACGTCCATCACGGCGCCGGTGCCTACATCTGCGGTGAGGAGACGGCGCTGCTCGAGAGCCTCGAGGGCAAGAAAGGCCAGCCGCGCCTGAAGCCGCCGTTCCCGGCGAACGTCGGCCTCTACGGCTGCCCGACGACGGTCAACAACGTCGAATCGATCGCGGTGGCGCCGACCATCCTGCGTCGCGGCGGCGCCTGGTTCGCCGGCTTCGGCCGCCCGAACAACACCGGCACCAAGCTCTTCTGCGTCTCCGGCCACGTCAATCAGCCGGCGACCTTCGAGGAGGAGATGGGCGTTCCCTTCAAGGAGCTCATCGACAAGCACTGCGGCGGCATCCGCGGCGGCTGGGACAACCTGCTCTGCGTCATTCCGGGCGGCTCCTCGGTGCCGCTGGTGCCGGCCAAGGACATCCTCGAGGCGCCGATGGACTTCGACGGGCTCAGGACCGTCGGCTCGTCGCTCGGCACCGCCGCCGTCATCGTCATGGACAAGTCGACCGACGTCATCCGGGCGATCGCGCGGCTCTCCTACTTCTATCGCCACGAGAGCTGCGGCCAGTGCACGCCGTGCCGTGAGGGCACCGGCTGGATGTGGCGCGTCATGGAGCGTCTGGTGAAGGGCGAGGCCGAGGTGTCGGAGATCGACATGCTCCTCCAGGTCACCAAGCAGGTCGAAGGTCACACCATCTGCGCGCTCGGCGACGCGGCGGCGTGGCCGATCCAGGGACTGATCAAGCATTTCCGCCCCCTGATCGAAGAGCGCATCGCTTCCAAGAAGTCGATGCGCGTGGCGGCGGAGTGAGGAACGGGCATGGCCAAGATCAAGATCGACGGCAACGAGATCGACGTCGCAGCGGAAGCGACGCTGCTGCAGGCCTGTGAAGCGGCCGGCGCGGAAGTGCCGCGCTTCTGCTTCCACGAGCGCCTGTCGATCGCCGGCAATTGCCGCATGTGCCTGGTCGAGGTGAAGGGCGGTCCGCCGAAGCCGCAGGCCTCCTGCGCCATGTCGGTCAAGGACCTGCGCCCGGGCCCCAACGGCGAGCCGCCGGAGGTCTACACCAACACGCCGATGGTCAAGCGCGCCCGTGAAGGCGTGATGGAGTTTCTGCTGATCAACCATCCGCTCGACTGCCCGATCTGCGATCAGGGCGGCGAGTGCGATCTCCAGGATCAGGCGATGGCCTACGGCATCGACGCCGGCCGGTTCCACGAGAACAAGCGCGCCGTCGAGGACAAGTACATCGGCCCGCTGGTCAAGACGGTGATGACGCGCTGCATCCAGTGCACGCGCTGCGTCCGCTTCACCGCGGAAGTCGCCGGCGCCGGCGATCTCGGCCTGATCTCGCGCGGCGAGGACGTCGAGATCACCACCTATCTCGGCGCCGCCATGGCGAGCGAGCTGCAGGGCAACGTCGTCGACCTCTGCCCGGTCGGCGCGCTGACCTCGCGCCCCTACGAGTTCACCGCCCGTCCGTGGGAACTGACCAAGACCGAGTCGATCGACGTCATGGACGCGGTCGGCTGCAACATCCGCGTCGACGTCAAGGGCCGCGAAGTGGTCCGCATCCTGCCGCGCCTCAACGAGGACGTGAACGAGGAGTGGATCTCCGACAAGACCCGCCACGTGGTCGACGGCCTCAAGACCCAGCGTCTCGATCGCCCCTACGTGCGCGTCGCCGGCAAGCTCACCGCCTCGACCTGGTCGCACGCCCTCGGCGTCGTCGCCGAGAAGGTGAAGGGCACGGATCCGAACAAGGTCGGCATCGTCGTCGGTGACTTCGCCTCGGCCGAAGAGCTCTTCGCGGTGAAGAGCCTCGCCGATGCGCTCGGCATCGCCAATGTCGACGCCCGCGCCGACGGTTCCTGCCTCGATGGCGCGGCCGGCCGCGGCTCGTATCTCTTCAACGCCACCATCGCCGGCATCGAAGCCGCCGACGCCATCCTGATCGTGGGGTCCAACCCGCGGCTCGAGGCGCCGGTGCTCAACGCCCGCATCCGCAAGCGCTGGCGCAAGGGCGGCTGCACGATCGGCGTCATCGGCGAAGAGGCCGATCTCAACTACGCCTACAACTTCCTCGGTGAAGGCCCGAACGCGGTGGCGAACCTCGCCTCCGGCAACAACGGCTTCCTCGAGGTGCTGAAGGCCGCTTCGAAGCCGCTGATCCTCGTCGGCAACGCCGTCACCGCCCGCGACGACGGCCCGGCCGTGATCGCGGCGCTGGCCAAGCTCGCCGTCGACGTCGGTGCGGCCACGGCCGAGTGGAACGGCTTCTCGATCCTGCACACCGCCGCGAGCCGCGTCGCCGCGCTCGACCTCGGCGTGGTGCCGGGCGAGGGCGGGCTCGCGACCAGGGACATCCTCGCCGGTTGCGCCTCGGGCGCGATCGAGACGCTGATCCTCGTCGGCGCCGACGAGATCGACACTTCGAAGCTCGGTTCGGCCTTCGTCGTCTATCTCGGCACCCACGGCGACGCCGGCGCGCACCGCGCCGACGTCATCCTGCCGGGTGCGGCCTACACCGAGAAGTCCGGCACCTGGGTCAACACCGAGGGTCGCGTCCAGGTCGGCGCCCGTGCGGCCTTCCCGGTCGGCGACGCGCGTGAAGACTGGGCGATCGTCCGGGCGCTCTCGGCGCTGGTCGGCAAGACGCTGCCCTTCGACAGCCTGGCGCAGCTGCGCGCGGCGCTCGAAGCGGCGCATCCGACCTATGCCGGGGTCGACGAGATCGCGGAAGGCCACCATGAAGACGTCGCGAAGCTCGCGGCCGGCGCGGGTGGCGCGCTCGGCGGGGCCGACTTCGTCTCGCCGGTGACCGATTTCTATCTGACCAATCCGATCGCGCGCGCCTCGGCGATCATGGCCGAATGCTCGAAGCTCGCCGCGGCTCGCGTCGCGGCGGCGGCGGAATGAGGGGGAGAGCGTGATGGCGTCGTTCTGGGCCGACTATCTCTGGCCTCTCATCATCATCGCGGCGCAGTCGCTGCTGCTGATGGTCGTTCTCCTGGTGCTCATCGCCTACATCCTCTACGCCGACCGCAAGATCTGGGCGGCGGTGCAGATGCGGCGCGGTCCCAACATCGTCGGCCCGTGGGGACTGTTCCAGTCCTTCGCCGACATGCTGAAGTTCGTGCTCAAGGAGCCGACGATCCCGGCTTCGGCCAACAAGGGCATCTTCCTCCTGGCGCCGCTCGTCTCGGCGACGGTGGCGCTCGGCGCCTGGGCGGTGATCCCGGTGGCCGATGGTTGGGTGGTGTCGAACATCAACGTCGGCGTCCTCTACCTGCTCGCCATCTCGTCGCTCGGCGTCTACGGCACGATCATGGGCGGCTGGGCGTCGAACTCGAAGTATCCCTTCCTGTCGGCGCTGCGCTCGGCGGCGCAGATGGTTTCCTACGAGGTGTCGATCGGCTTCGTCATCATCACCGTGCTGCTCTGCGTCGGCACGCTGAACCTGACGGAGATCGTGCGCTACCAGCAGGACCACGGCCTCGCCCACATGCTCGGCATTCCCTGGGCGTCGTTCCTGAACTGGTACTGGCTGCCGCTGTTCCCGATGTTCGTGATCTTCTTCATCTCGGCGCTGGCCGAGACGAACCGCCCGCCCTTCGATCTGGCGGAAGCGGAATCCGAACTCGTGGCCGGCTTCATGGTCGAATACGGCTCCACGCCCTACATGGTCTTCATGTTGTCGGAGTACGTGGCGATCACGGTCCAGTGCGCCATGACGACGATCCTGTTCATGGGTGGATGGCTGCCGCCGTTCGACTTCGCGCCCTTCACCTGGGTGCCGGGCGTCGTCTGGTTCACGCTGAAGTCGCTGCTCGTCTTCTTCATGTTCGCCATGGCGAAGGCGATCGTGCCGCGCTACCGCTACGACCAGCTGATGCGTCTCGGGTGGAAGGTCTTCCTGCCGCTGTCGCTGGGCATGGTGGTGATCGTCGCGGGTGTTCTGCAGGTGATGGGCTGGGCGCCCTGAGCCTGCCGCAGGGAAGGGGAGGGACGGAATGGAACTGTCTCTCGCCGGTCTGATCGGAGGCCTCGTCGGGCTGATGATCGGAGTGATCGATTTCGGCTTCGTCGCGATGCTGTTGCGGCGGGCTTTCGAGAAGGGGTCCGGCTCGACCGGGGTGATCCGCCGCGCGGAGACCCTCGAGACGGTCCTGAAATTGGCCTTCGTGGTCAACGCAGTGGTCTTCGCCGGCCTCGGGTATTGGTTCGGCGCCACCATGGGCGGTTGATCGCGGCGAAGGAAACCTGACGAACCCCGGGCGACCGGGGAGAGGAAGCGGGTGGAAGATGAGACTCGATCGGGCAGCGAAGTCCTTGTTCCTGAAGGAGTTCGTATCGGCGTTCTTCCTGTCGATGCGCTACTTCTTCGCGCCCAAGGCGACCTTGAACTACCCCTTCGAAAAGGGTGCGACCTCGCCGCGGTTCCGCGGTGAGCATGCGCTGCGTCGCTATCCCAACGGCGAAGAGCGTTGCATCGCGTGCAAGCTGTGCGAAGCGATCTGTCCGGCCCAGGCGATCGTCATCGAGGCGGCGCCGCGCGGCAACGACCAGACCCGCCGCACCACGCGC
>CALMYM010000178.1 GCA_937873675.1 uncultured Alphaproteobacteria bacterium
TGGTCGTGCGGCCGGGCGATGCTGTCGACCGCGACGAAGGTGACCTTGCGCCAATAGAGGATGGAGAAATGACCGTCCTCGAGCGAGCCGAGCGTGACCGAGCGATCGTGACCGGCGGAGAGGCCGACCATCTGAAGTTTCACGTCGTACTGATCCGACCAGAACCACGGCGCGGCGGTGAACAGGCGTTCCTTGCCCATCAGCCAGGCGGCGCCGGACTTGGCCTGTTCGATGGCGTTCTGGACCGACTCGAGCCGCAGCGTCGAGCCGTCGGGGAGGCGGCGGGCGGTGCAGTCACCGAGTGCGACGATCGCCGGGTCGGAGGTGCGGGCGCAGTCGTCGACGATGACGCCGCGGTCGCAGTCGAGGCCGCAGGCGCGGGCGAGATCGTCGTCGGGGATCACACCGACGCCGACGATCACCAGATCGGCTGGCACCGGTCCGACGGAAGTCTCCACCGCGGTGACGCGGCCGTCGGCCCCGCTGTAGCCGGTGACGCCGGTGGAAAGAAGGACGCGGACGCCGTGGCGCGTGTGCAGGTCGGCGTACCACGCCGACACGGTTTCGGAGACGGCGCGGGCCATGAGGCGCGGCAGTGCCTCGATCAGCGTCACCTCGCAGCCGAGCTTGCGTGCCGAGGAGGCGACTTCGAGACCGATGAAGCCGCCGCCGACCACGGCGACGGTGCGGGCCGTCTCCAGGCGGTCCTTGATGGCGAGGGCGTCGTCGAGGCTGCGCAGCACCAGGATGCCGTCGAGGTCGGCGCCGGGCAGCGGCAGGGTGCGGGCGCGCGAGCCGGTGGCGAGGCCGAGGCCGGCATAGGGGACGCGGCTACCGTCGGCGAGTTCGACCTCGCGGGCGGCGCGGTCGACGGCGACGACGCGGGTGCCGGTGACGAGGTCGATGCCCTTCTTGGCGAAGAACTCCGGCCCTCGGATCACCAGATGGTCGGCGGTCTGGTCGCCGCAGACCAGGGCCTTGGACAAGGGTGGGCGATGGTAGGGAGCGTGTTTCTCTTCACCGAAGAGCCGGATCGGTCCGGTCCAACCTTCGCTCCGGAGGCTCTCGGCCAGTTGCAGTCCGCCCTGGCCGGCGCCGACGATGACCATCGCCCGTTCGCTCACGACTGTGTCTCCGCTACCCTGAGGATCAATCCCTCGACCATCGGCGTCGCCTTGATCTGACAGCACAGGCGGCTGTTGGGCCGCCGCTCGGCGACGACGTGCTCGAGCATGGCGAGTTCCGCTTCGCTCGGCGCCGGAACCTGGTCCGCCGCCTCGCCTTCGACGTAGCAGTGGCAGGTGGCGCAGGCGCAGGAGCCGCCGCATTCGGCGTCGATACCTTCGACGCCCTGCGACGTCGCCACCTGCATCAGCGACCAGCCTTCGGTCGCGTCGAGTTCGACTTCGCTGCCCGTCGGCTCGATGAACACCACCTTCACCATTCCGTCCATCCTCCTCTTGGGAACTCTTTCGTGTTCGCGTCACGCCCGTCCGGGCGACGCGGCATCATCCGACGTCTCGGCGACGCGGTCCATGCTTCGACACCGTCGTTCGTCGCAAGATGTCGCGACCGATCGGCGCGGTCGTGGCGCGATGACACCGCCCGCCCTCGGTCGAAGGCGGGCGGTGCGCGGGATCGGGTCCCGTGCGCCTCAGGCGACCGCCAGATCGAGCTTCAGCGGCGAGCGGAAGGTCGAGGACGGCATCCACGGCAGTTGTTCCTGGACGCGGGTGTAGTCCGGAACGACCTTGTGGAACTCTTCCATGGCGATCTTCACCGACATGCGGGCGACCGCCGTGCCGAGGCAGGCGTGCACCGATCCGCCGAAGCCGACATGACCGCGCGGCTTGCGCTTGAGGTCGTAGACGTCGGGGTTGGCGAACTGGCGCTCGTCGCGGTTGGCCGAACCGTAGGCGAGGCAGACGAAGTCGCCCTCGCGCATCTTCTGGCCGTGCATCTCGACGTCGCGGGTGAGGCAGCGGCGGAAGCGCTGGGCCGAGGTGTTGTAGCGCAGCGATTCCTCGACGGCGTCGGGCAGCAGCGCCGGATCGGCGACCACGGCGCGGCGGACGTCGCGATGATCGGCGAGGTTCAGCGCGAACATCGCCATGAAGCCGCCGAGCGATTCCACGCCCGCCATGATCAGCGTCGTGGTGGTGAGCAGCACCTCGCGCTCGTCGAGCCGGTCGCCGTCGATCTCGGCCTGGGAGAAGTGCGAGATCAGGTCGTTGAGCGGGTTCTTGCGACGCTCGGCGATGACGCCGGCGGCATAGTCCTGCATCCAGTTGTAGGCGGCGATGTGCTCGGGGCCCTTGGCGCGGGTGTGCGGGTCCGACTGGACCATCATCACCGCCTTCTCGCGCACCGTCGCCTCGTCGCCCATCGGCAGGCCGAGCGCGGCGAAGAGCACGCGGACGGTGAACTTGGCGGAGAAGTCCTCGATGAAGTCGAAGGTCTTCTCGCCGGCGATCTCGGCGACCGAGGCTTTGGCGATGTCGCGGATCGGGTCGGCGAGCGACTCGAGATTGCGCTTCATGAAGGCGTGCTGGATCAGACCGCGCAGACGGTCGTGGCGCGGTGGATCGGTGGTGCCGAGGGTGGCGCCGGCGCGATTGGGCAGCTCGGTCATCAGGTTGCCCTTGGCCGAGGAATAGGTCTGCCAGTCGTTGAGCGCGGCGACGACGTCGCCGTAGCGCGACAGCACCCACATCTCCGCTTCACGGCTCCAGAAGCACGGGAACTCGTCGCGCAGGCGCTTGTAGTAGGGGAAGGGATCGGCGTCGACGGCCGGCGAATATGGATCGAAGCTGAACATCGGACCTCCCTGGACGGCTCGCGTCGATCATCTCGGCGCGGCCCTCGCTTCTTGTCTTTCCGATCCGTCGCGACGCGGTCGTCGCATCGCGAGCCCGTCCGACGGGGCGTCGTGGCGCGCAGGGGCGCCGGCTCCGTCGGGACGTTGCGACCGTGCCACGGACGGCGGTGCGGCAAAATGGACGAAGGGGGACAAATTCTGTACTTTTCCGAAGAGTACGGGGCGCGGAACGGAAATCGAAATGTGCGCTGCAACAAATGAATATGCCGGGAAACCCGGGCATTCGCGATCGTCGCGGGCGCGGGCGGTCCCTGTATTTTCTCTCTATGGCGAGGCGTCGGAGGCGCCGGACGACGAATTCGTCCACATCGAGGCGATCGCCGATCGCTCGGAACGCTACGACTGGGAGATCGATCGCCATGCCCATCACGGGTTGGCGCAGGTGCTGATGGTGTTCTCCGGCGGGGTGACGGCGCGGCTCGACGACGCGGTGACTGTCGCGGCCGGTCCTTGCGCCGTGCTGGTGCCGGCCGGCACGGTGCACGCCTTCCGCTTCGAGCCGGGCACGGCGGGGCGGGTGCTGACCTTCGCCGAGGGACGGCTCGGCACCGGCGGGGCCGAGCGGGCGGCACTGGTCGAGGCCCTGTGCGAGGTTCCGGCGGTGGTCGAACTCGGCGGGGTCGGCGCGGTGAGTGCGCGCATCGCCCGCCATTTCGCCGACATCGACGAGGAGTTCCACGCGCGCGCGCCGGCCTGGACGACGGCGATCGAGGCGTCGGTGATCGGCGTGCTGGTGCAACTCGCCCGCTGTCACGCCTCGACCCGCCGGGCGGAGGCGGCGGCGCGGCCGGAGGCCGAGTTGCACGGCCGGTTCCGCGCCCTGGTGGAGGCGCGGTTCGCCGACCATCTGGCGGTCGGCGCCTATGCGGCGGACCTGGGGGTGACCGAGAGCCGGCTCGATCGGGCGGTGCGGCTGGTCACCGGGCGCTCGGCCTTCGAGGTGATCCAGGAGCGGCTGTTGCTCGAGGCGCGGCGCAAGCTCGTCTACATCGCCGCGCCGGTGTCGAAGCTCGCCTACGAATTGGGCTTCGAAGACCCCGCCTATTTCTGGCGTTTCTTCCGTCGCCGCACCGGCATGACGCCGGCCGAGTTCCGCAAGGCGCAGCGGGCGCGCGCGGACGGGGAGTGAGAGGGGCCCTCCCCGCGAGAGGGCCTCTGCGAACTTCCGAAGGGATGCGGGGCGCCGTCGGTGCGCGATCCTTCGAGACGCGCCTGCGGCGCTCCTCAGGATGAGGCGCTGGGGATTTCCGAGTAAAAACAACCCCTCATGCTGAGGAGGCGGCCGTGAGGCCGCCGTCTCGAAGCATCGGGCACGGTGTCGAGCCCGGCCCGATCGAATGCAGCGCCGGTCCCGCAAGGGGGAAGGGAGACGGCCGCCTCAGCTCGGGAACGAGCGCTCGATGCGGTCGAGGGTGCGCATGGCGTCGAGGCACTGGGCGACCGAGCCGTTGGGCTCGCGGCCCTCGCGGATCGCCGAGAAGAACTCGCGGTCGATCAGCTCGATGCCGTTGTTGGACACCGCGACGCCGGTCAGGTCGATCTTCTTCTCGTCGCCGTCGTAGAGGTCGTCGTAACGGGCGATGTAGGTGCCATTGTCGCAGATGTAGCGGAAGTAGGTGCCGAGCGGCCCCTTGTTGTTGAACGACAGCGACAGGGTGCAGATGGCGCCCGACGGCGTCTTCATGCCGATCGACATGTCCATGGCGATGCCGAGTTCGGGGTGCTTCGGGCCCTGCAGGCCGAAGGCCTCGGAGGCGACCTCGCCGGTCTGATACTGGAAGAGATCGACGGTGTGGCAGGCATGGTGCCACAGGAGGTGATCGGTCCAGGTACGCGGCTGGCCGAGGGCGTTGAGGTTGGAGCGACGGAAGAAGTAGGTCTGGACGTCCATCTGCTGGATCTTCAGCTCGCCCGACTCGATCCGGTTGTGGATCCACTGGTGCGAGGGATTGTAGCGACGGACGTGGCCGGCCATGGCGACGAGGCCGGTCTCCTTCTGGACGCGGACGAGTTCCTCCGAGTCGGCGAGATTGTCGGCCATCGGGATCTCGACGAAGACGTGCTTTCCGGCCTTCAGGCACCGGATCGCCTGGGCGGCATGGCCCTGCGTCGGGGTGGCCAGGATCACCGCCTCGACGTCGGGCCGGGCGAGCGCTTCGCCGAGGTCCTTGGTGGCGTGCGGGATGCCGCGCGAGGCGGCGAAGCCCTCGATGTCGTCGGGACCGCCGCCGACCACCGAGACCACCTCGATGCCGTCGATCGCCTTGATGGCATCGAGATGCTTCATGCCGAAAGCGCCGGCGGCGCCGGCCACACAGATCTTCATCGGAACCTCCCTCACTCGGCAGCCGTGGCGCGAGCGTTCTCCAGGATGAGATGGCCGACGGCGGTGTTGGACGCCGGCACGTGATAGAAACGATGGACCGTCTCGACGGCGGCGGCGAGAGCGGCGGGGGCGGCGAGCCACATCACCAGTTCGATGCCCTCGGAGCCCGACTCGCGCAGGAACTCGGTGTGGGTGATGCGGGTGGCGGCGACCGGATCGGTCTCGAGCAGGTCGAGGAAGCGGTTGTCGAAGTCGCGGTTGATCAGGCCGGCGCGCTGCGCCTGCAGCTGATGCGACATGCCGCCGGTGCCGAGGATCACCACCTTGAGATCCTTCGGGAAGCTCTCCACCGCTTTGCGGATCGCCTTGCCGAGGTTGAAGCAGCGATTGCCGGTCGGCGGCGGGTACTGGACGACGTTGACGGCGAGCGGGATCACCGGGCAGGGCCAGGCGTCGACCTTGCCGAACATCAGCGACAGCGGCACGGTCAGGCCGTGGTCGACCTCCATGTCGTTGACGATGGTCATGTCGAACTCGTCGAGGATCAGCGACTGCGCCATGTGCCAGGCGAGTTCGGGGTGGCCCTTCACCATCGGCACCGGCCGCGCTCCCCAGCCCTCGTCGGCCGGCTGGAATTCGGCGGCGCAGCCGAGCGCGAAGGTGGGGATCAGCCGCAAGTCGAACTGGGTGGCGTGGTCGTTGTAGACGCAGATGACCACGTCGGGTTTCACCTCGCCGATCCACGCCTTGGCCTTCTCGTAGCCGGCGAAGACGGGAGCCCAGTAGTCGTCCCGGTCGTGGCCGGTGTCGAGGGCGACGCCGATGGCGGGGACGTGGGAGGTGAAGGCGGCGGCGACGATCTCGGCCATGATCAGCGGCCCTCCCATTCTTTCTTGGAGCGGTTGCCTTCGATCGGGCGGCCACCGGCGAGCATCATGGCGCGATAGGTGTCGCGATCGACGCCGGTCATCTTGGCGGCGAGGTCCTGGAAGGTGATACCGTCGGTCGCCGCCAGCTTGGCGGTGAAGTAGATGTTGCCGCCGAGCTCCAACATGCGGTTCCAGTCGCGCGTCAGGATCGACTGCTCCTGCTCCGGCGTCATGCCGAAGCGCTTCAGATAGCCGGCCTCGTCGGCGCGGAAGGCGTCGCGGTTGGCGGCCTGGCGCAGCGACATGCAGAACTGATTGAGCCCGTAACCCTTCCTCGACTGTTCGGCGTCGAAGACGTAGGTGCCGGGGATGTCCTTGTAGTCGGGTTCGACGGTCATGGGCGTCCTCTCGGAAAAGGGGCGGCCGGTGGCCGGGTCATTCGGCGGGCTCGGCGCGCTTGCCCAGCGCGGCGAGGATGGCGTCGGCGCGGGCGCCGTGGTCGGAACCGATTTCCGACGCCTTCAGGTGGAGGTCGCCGATCTGCTGCTGCCAGTCGACGATGGCGCGGGCCATGCGGCCCTCGAGGCCGAGGAGGTCGACGGTCAGCGCCACTTCGCGCATCTCGGCGGCGCGGCGGATGCCGTGGGTCATGACGCGCTCCAGCATGTAGGCGGAACGCTTCTTCCAGTCGAAGCCGGGGAACGTGTCGTCGAGGGTGGCGAGCACGATGTCGTCGACACCGGCGAGGCGGCCGGACAGGACGCATTCGCAGACCAGCGCCTCGATGCCCTTGATCATGATCGAGCGGACCATCTTGATCGACGACGACGAGCCGACAGGGCCGGGCTGGATCTCGGCCGACATGGCGAGGGCGGCGAGCATCGGCGCGGCGGCTTCGGCGTGTCCGCCGGAGATCAGCAGCGGCGTCCTGTGCAGGCGGGGATGGACCGGCGCCATCACCGCGACGTCGACATAACGGCCGTTCGCCGCGTCGATCTTCTCGGCCGACTTCACCTTCACCTGCGGGGCGCAGGAGTTGCAATCGAGGAAGACGGCGTTCGGGGCGAGGTGGCCGACGACCGAGAGGGCGGCGGCATGGGCCTGGTCGGCGGTGACGACGGAGACGACGGGCGTCGCGCCGGCGACGGCCTCGCGGGCGGTCGCGGCGCCGACCACGCCGTCGGAGGCGTAGTCGGCGAGCTTGGCGGCGCGCACCGCCGGGTCGGCGGCGTCGGTCTTGACGTCGAAGGCGGTGATCTCGGCGGCGAACCCGGGTTCACCGCGCCAGCCGGCGAGGAAGGCGCGAGCGGCCTCGCCGAAGCCGATGAAGGCGATGCGGGCCGGAACCGGGGTGTTCACTTCGGCCATGGCACGTCCTCCTTCGGCGGCGAGCGATCGAAGCTCCGTTCTTAGACGCGAGGCGTTCGCAAAACGAGGTCGAAGCCTGCGGCGATTCATTCGAAATTGCTATAGGTGGTCGCCGTCGGCAGCGTCCTCATAGGTCGGTACGGCGTGGCGCAGATGATCGAGGAGGATCGCCTGGGTGGGGGTGGGGCGCCAGCCGCGGCGATAGGTGAGGCCGATGCGGCGGCTGCCGAGGGCGACGGGGTAGGGCACGACGGCGAGCAGGCCCTGTTCGATCTCGTAGTGCGCCTGGCGCGCCGAGAGCAGGGTGATGCGGTCGGAACCGGTCAGGACGCCGCGCAGCAGGACCAGCGAGCTCGTCTCCAACATGCCGCCGGGCATACGTTTTTCGGCGTCCGGCGGGAACATCTGATGGAACGCGGCGCGGGTCGGCGTGTCGTCGCCGGGCACCGCCCAGGGGTAGGCGAGGAGGTCGTCGTAGGTCACGTCGGGCTTCGACACCAGGGGGTGGCCGGCGCGGGCGACGATCGCCAGCGGGTCGTCGAGGAGCGCTTCCTGGACGACGTCGTCGATCGGCAGCGGATCGCGCAGCGCGCCGAGCAGGAAATCGATGATGCCGTAACGCAGGCGGCCGAGAAGGCCGTCATACGGGGCGGAAATGACTCGGACGCGGGCGAGCGGGCGCTCGCGGGTGAGGTGGTTGAGGGCGTCGGGCAGAAGCTTCGTCCGGCCGAAAGGCATGGCGCCGACGACGATCAGGCCGGGGTCGCGACCGAGGCTGTCGGAGACTTCGGCGAAGCCCTGTTGCAGTTCGGCGTGGGCGAGCGCGGCATGGCGGGCGAAAACCTCCGCCGCCGGGGTGAGGTCGACGCCCTGCTTGGTGGCGACGAACAGCGTCATGCCGGTCAATCGCTCGAGATCGCGGGCGGCGCGGTGCACCGAGGGCTGGGAGAGGCCGAGCTCGCGGGCGGCGAGGGAGAAGTTGCGGGTCGTCGCCATGGCGGCGAGCGCCCGCAACTGAGCCACCGTGAGGAGCTGTTCGAAATGGGCGAATCCGGCGCCCGAACGGCGGGCTTCGCCGCGCAGAGCCTCGCGGGCGCCGGTCTCGATCAGTTCGAGGGCGCGGGCGACGCGGTCGCGCAACAGGGCGCCGGCGGTGGTCAGCGTGACGCCGTCGGAGGCGAATTCCAGGAGCTTGGTGGCGAAGCGTTCTTCGAGTTTGGCGAGCGCCTGGGTGATCGCCGGCTGGGAGAGATGGATGCGCTGGGCGGCGCGGGTGATGCCGCCGCATTCGGCCACGAGGACGAAGGCGCGCAGGTGGCGCAGATTGGGAACGTCGGTCCACATCGGACGGCTCTCCGGCATTCACGTCGCGATGCTTATAGCAAGATCTTATGATGAGGGGGAGACTTCGAACTGGTTTCTCGAGGCTCGTCGGCGAATGATCCGCTCATGAGAATGCGGGAGAAGTCCCGCGGCCGAGGAGGGCGTCCATGAGCAAGAAGACCGCACTGGTGATCAGCGCACACGCCGCAGACTTCGTCTGGCGCGCCGGCGGAGCGATCGCGCTGCATCAGGCCAAGGGATACGAGGTGACGATCGTCTGCCTCTCCTACGGCGAGCGCGGCGAGAGCGCCAAGATCTGGAAGGAGCCGGGCGTCACGCTCGACAAGGTCAAGACCGCTCGCCGCATCGAGGCGGAGAACGCGGCCAAGGCGCTCGACGCTCACGACATCCGCTTCTTCGATCTCGGCGACTATCCGCTGGAGATGGACAAGGACGCCAAGTTCAAGCTGGTCGACGTCATTCGCGACGTGATGCCGTCCTTCATGATGAGCCACTCGCTCTGGGACCCCTACAACACCGACCACATGAACGCGACACGTTGGGCGCTCGAGTGCCGGATGATCGCTCAGGCCTGGGGCCACAATCCCGAGCAGAAGGTGCTCGGCGCGCCGCAGCTCTACCTGTTCGAGCCGCACCAGACCGAGCAGATGCAGTGGAAGCCGGACGTGTTCCTCGACATCACCGAGGGGTGGGACAAGAAGCTCGCGGCGATCCGTTGCATGGAGGGCCAGGAGCACCTCTGGCACTACTACACCAACCTCGCCGAGAACCGCGCCAACCACTTCAAGCGCAACTCCGGCGGCCAGTCGGGCGGGCGCAACGCCAAGTACGCGGAGGGCTTCCAGTCGATGTTCCCGCGCACCGTCGACGAGCTGTGAGGTCGGGATCATGAACGTCGTCGTCCAGAACATCGAACGCGCCGACAGGGATGTGATCGCCGGCCTCGCCGAGTGCGGCGTGGCGACCGTCCACGAGGCGCAGGGGCGCATCGGGCTCCTCGCCGCCTACATGCGGCCGATCTACGCCGGCGCCCGGGTGGCGGCCTCCGCCGTCACCGTGTCGGTCGCGCCGTGCGACAACTGGATGATCCATGTCGCGGTCGAGCAGATGAAGGCGGGCGACATCATGGTGGTGGCGCCGACCTCGCCGTCGGATGCCGGCTATTTCGGCGACCTCCTCGCCGGCTCGGTGATGGCGCGCGGTGGCGTCGGCCTGATCATCGACGCGGGCGTCCGCGACATCCGCGATCTGACCGAGATGGGCTTCCCCGTGTGGTCGAAGTGCGTGTCGGCGCAAGGGACGGTCAAGGAGACGCTCGGTTCGGTCAACGTGCCGGTCGTCTGCGCCGGGGCGCACATCGAGCCGGGTGACGTGATCGTCGCCGACGACGACGGGGTCTGCGTGGTCAAACGAGCGGACGCGGCCGACGTGCTGAAGAAGGCGCAGGCGCGCATCGCCGCCGAAGGCGAGAAGCGCGAGAAGCTCAACGCCGGCGTTCTCGGGCTCGATCTCTACAAGATGCGCGAGCGGCTGGCCGAGAAGGGCCTGAAGTACGTCTGATCGATCCTCGGCGAGACGAGGACGCGAACGAACCGGGATGGGGCCACGAGCCCGACGAAACGCCGGAAGGACGAGGCGATGGATCCGAACTACATGCCGTTCCACCCGAACCCGACGAAGCCGGCCTACGTGCCGCCGGCCGGGGCGGTGGACGCGCATTGCCACGTCTTCGGGCCCGGCGACGTCTTCCCCTACGCGCCGCAGCGCAAGTACACGCCGTGCGACGCGCCCAAGGAGAAGCTCTTCGAGTTGCGTGATTTCCTCGGCTTCTCGCGCAACGTCATCGTTCAGGCGACCTGCCACGGCCACGACAACCGGGCGCTCATCGACGCGCTGAAGGCGTCCGGCGATCTCGCCCGCGGCATCGCCTCGGTCGGGCCGCAGGTCACCATGGCCGAGCTCGAGGAGATGGACGCGGCCGGGGTGCGCGGCGTGCGCTTCAACTTCGTCAAGCGTCTGGTCGATGCGACGCCGAAGGAGGTCTACATCGGCATCGCCGAGAAGATCGCCGAGCTCGGCTGGCACATCGTCGTCTATTTCGAGGCGCAGGACCTCGCGGACCTCGTCCCGTTCCTGAACAGCCTGCCGACGGTGATCGTCGTCGACCACATGGGCCGTCCGGATCTGACCAAGGGCGTCGACCATCCCGATTTCCGCCGCTTCGTCGACCTGATGGCGACGAACGACAGGATCTGGTCGAAGGTCACCTGCCCCGAGCGGCTGTCGGTCGTCGGGCCGCCGACCTACGACGATTTCGTCCCCTTCGGGCGCGAGCTGGTGACGCGCTTCCCCGATCGGGTGCTGTGGGGCACCGACTGGCCCCATCCCAACATGACCACCCACATGCCGGACGACGGCTGGTTGGTGGACATGATCCCGCGCATCGCGCCGTCGCAGGAGGAGCAGAGGGCGCTCCTCGTCGACAATCCGATGCGTCTCTACTGGTCGCGATGACGGCGCGGCCCAAGGAACCAACCGGGAGGAAGTGTATGTCCACACATACGATCCAGGAAGAGATTCCCGGCACCGTCATGTTCGACGGCCGGATGGCTATGAAGGGCTACGCCCTCAACAAGATGTGCTTCTCGTTCAACAGCGCCGCCAACCGCGAGGCCTTCCGCAAGGACGAAGAGGCCTACATGGAGAGCTACGGCCTGAACGAGCAGCAGAAGGCGGCGATCCGCGCCCGCAACGTGCTGCAGCTCATCGATGCCGGCGGCAACATCTACTATCTCGCCAAGTTCGCCGGCATCTTCGGCCTCACGGTCCAGGACGTCGGCGCCCAGCAGACCGGTATGACCGTCGAGGAATTCAAGGAATTCCTCCGTAAGCAGGGAGAGTGACCATGGCCGAGATCATCGGAGGCCTGACCTCGTCGCACATCCCCGCGGTCGGCAACGCCTATGCGCGCAAGCTGTTCGACGACCCCTACTGGAAGCCGTTCTTCGACGGCTATCCGCCGGTCCACGGCTGGCTGAAGGAGAAGAAGCCGGACGTCGCGGTGGTGTTCTACAACGACCACGGGCTCAACTTCTTCCTCGACAAGATGCCGACCTTCTCGATCGGCGCGGCGCCGTCCTACGAAAATCAGGACGAGGGTTGGGGCATCCCGACCATCGGCACCTTCGAGGGGCATCCGGAGCTCTCCTGGCACATCATCGAAGGCGTCGTCGGCGACGGCTTCGACGTCTGCTCGTGCCAGGAGATGGCGGTCGACCACGGCTTCACCGTGCCGGTGCAGCTGTTCTGGGGTGACCGCACCGAGAACCCGATCAAGACCATCCCGATCTGCATCAACACGGTGCAGCATCCGCTCGCCTCGCCGAAGCGTTGCCACGAGTTCGGCAAGGCGATCGGACGGGCCATCTCCTCCTTCCCGGGCAGCGAGAAGGTGGTGATCCTCGGCACCGGCGGCCTGTCGCATCAGCTCGACGGCACCCGCGCCGGGTTCATCAACAAGGAATTCGACCTGATGTGCATGGACAAGATCGTCGACGAGCCGGAGGAGCTGGCGAAGTTGTCGATCCACGATCTGGTGCGCGAGGCGGGGGCGCAGGGCGCGGAGTTCATCCTGTGGATGGCGATGCGCGGCGCGCTCGGCGACAAGGTCGCGGAAGTGCATCGCAACTATCACATCCCGATCTCCAACACGGCCGCCGGCCTGATGCTGCTCGAGACACGGGCGTGAGACGAGATTTCGCCGCCGCGTCGCGCCCGACAGGGTAGGATGCGGCGGTGACCGTTCTCGAAGAAGACCCGGCCGGTGGTTCGCCTCCGGCCGGCAAGATACGAAGGATCCCGATCCAGGGGCCCGAAACCAACTCCAGGGAGACGATCATGACGTTTTCGAAGACCACGCGCCGCGGCGCGCTCACCGGTATCTCCGTCGCGGCTCTGGCCCTCATCACCCCGTTCGCGGCCCATGCCGAAGACGTGGTGAAGGTCGGCCTGATCCTGCCGATGACCGGCCCGTCGGCCTCGACCGGCCGCCAGATCAGCCAGGCGGTCGCGCTCTATCAGGCGATGAACGGCACCAAGGCCGGCGGCAAGACGGTCGAAGTGATCGTCAAGGACGACACCGGCGTCGCCGACGTCACCAAGCGCCTCGCCCAGGAGCTGATCGTCAACGACAAGGTCTCGGTGCTCGCCGGTTTCGGCCTCACCCCGCTGGCGCTCGCCACCGCGCCGATTTCGACCCAGGCCAAGGTGCCGCAGGTCGTCATGGCGGCGGCCACCGCCACCATCACCGAGGCCTCGCCCTACATCGTCCGCACCTCCTTCACCCTGCCGCAGGCGACCGTGCCGGCGGCGGACCTGGCCACCAAGAACGGTTGGAAGAAGGTGATCACCCTGGTCTCCGACTACGGCCCGGGCATCGACGCGGAGAAGGCCTTCGGCGCCCAGTTCACCGCCAACGGCGGCACCGTCTCGGCGGCGTTGCGCGTGCCGCTGAAGAACCCCGACTTCGCGCCGTTCCTGCAGCGCGTCGCCGACGAGAAGCCGGATGCGCTGTTCGTCTTCGTGCCCTCGGGCTTCGGTGCGCTGGTGATCAAGCAGTTCGTCGAGCGCGGTCTCGACAAGTCGGGCGTCAAGCTGTTCGGCACCGGCGATCTGCCGGACGACGACCAGCTCGACGGTATGGGTGACGTGGTGATCGGCCTGATCTCCACCCATCACTATTCCGCCGCCCATCCCTCGCCGGAGAACAAGGCCTTCGTCGACGCCTATGTGAAGGCGAACCCGGGCCAGCGGCCGAACTTCATGGCGGTCGGCGGCTACGACGGCTTCGCGCTGATCTACAAGGCGCTGGAGAAGACCAAGGGCGACGCCGACGGCACCAAGCTGGTCGAGGCGATGAAGGGTCTCGCGTGGGTCAGCCCGCGCGGTCCGATGTCGATCGATCCCGAGACCCGTGACGTGATCCAGAACATCTACGTCCGCAAGGTCGAGAAGGTCGACGGTCATCTGTGGAACGTCGAGACCGAAGCCTTCGAGAAGGTCAAGGATCCGGTCAAGGCCGCCAAGATGAAGAAGTGAGGCGAGGGCGCGAGGTCTCGAGGTCGGTTCCTCGAGACCTCCGGATCGCTGCCCTCGGGCGCAGCCCGGTTCCTTCTCCCCTCGCGGGAGAAGGTGCCCCGAAGGGGCGGATGAGGGGGTTCGGCCTCTCCTCCGCACTTCGCCGAGTGGCGCCGCCGCGCCCCCTCATCCGGCCTTCGGCCACCTTCTCCCGCGAGGGGAGAAGGGATCCGGCCTCCGGCCGGGCGAGGTCGGCGACGATCACCGGCTTTTCGTTCGAACCCCGCAGGACACCCGCATGCTGACCATTCTCTTCGACGGCATATCGACGGGCATGTTGCTCTTCGTGCTGGCCTGCGGGCTCGCCGTGACGCTCGGCCTGATGAATTTCGTCAACCTCGCTCACGGCGCCTTCGCCATGGTCGGTGGTTACGTCACCGTCATCGCCATGCAGAGCTTCGGCGTGCCGTTCCTGGTGACGCTGCCGCTCGCCTTCCTGATCGCCGCGGCGATCGGGCTGGTGCTGGAGCGCACCCTCTACGTCCACATGTACGGCCGCAGCCACCTCGACCAGGTGATGTTCTCGATCGGACTGGTCTTCATGGCGATGGCCGGGATGGACTGGTTCATGGGGTCGAGCCCGCAGAACGTCATCCTGCCGGACGCGCTCAAGGGGCGGTTCGACTTCGCCGGTATCGGCATCGGCCGCTACCGGCTGTTCCTGGTGGTGATCTGCGGCATCCTGGCGATCGCGTTGCAGCTGACGCTGTCGAAGACCCGGTTCGGCAGCCGCCTGCGCGCCGCGGTCGACGATCAACGGGTGGCGCGCGGCCTCGGCATCCGCGTCCAGACCATCTTCGCATTGACCTTCGCGGTGGGGTCCGGTCTCGCCGGCCTCGGCGGGGGGCTCCGCGCGGAGATCCTCGGCCTCGATCCCTCCTTTCCGGTCAAATACATGGTTTTCTTCCTGATCGTCGTCACGGTCGGTGGCACTTCGTCGATCGTCGGCCCGTTCCTGGCGGCGCTGATGCTCGGCATCGCCGACGTCGGCAGCAAGTACTACGTGCCGGAGCTCGGCTCCTTCGTCATCTACGCCGTGATGATCGCGGTACTGATCGTCAGGCCGAACGGGCTCTTCGCCCGCCCGGGCCGGTGAGGAGGATCGAATGACCGACATCACTTCGTCGCTTCCGCCGGTCGAACGGGCAGGGCGCTTCCTCGCAGGAGAAGCGCGCTGGTCGTGGCTCGAGATCGGCTTCTGGGTCGTGGCCTTCGGCCTCGCCTTCTTCTTCCGCTCGAACCACCTGCTGTTCGCCGAGATCGCGATCCTGGCGCTGTTCGCCGTGTCGCTCGACATCATCCTCGGCTATGCCGGCATCGTGTCGCTCGGTCACGCCGCCTTCTTCGGCCTCGGCGCCTACACCGTCGGCATCATGGCGCGCAACGGCTGGGGCGATCCCTTGACCGGGCTCGCGGCAGCGGGGATGACGGCCGGTATCCTCGGCTTCTTCACCTCGTTCCTGGTGCTGCGCGGGTCGGACCTGACGCGGCTGATGATCACGCTCGGCGTCGCCTCGCTCCTGCACGAGACCGCCAACAAGCTCGACTGGCTGACCGGCGGCGCCGACGGCCTGCAGGGCATGGTGGTCGGACCGGTGCTCGGCCACTTCTCCTTCGATCTCTACGGCACGACGGCCTACGTCTATGCGCTGAGCGTGCTGTTCGTGGTGGTGCTCGGCCTGCGGGTCGTCGTCCACTCGCCCTTCGGTCATGCGCTGAGGGCGATCCGCGACAATCCGCTGAGGGCGCGGGCGATCGGCATTCCGGTGAACCGCCGGCTGATCGCCGCCTACACGCTGGCCGCGGTGGTCGCCGGTTTCGCCGGGGCGCTGCTCGCCCAGACTTCCGGCTTCGCCTCGCTCGACGTGCTCGAGTTCCATCGCTCCGCCGACGTCATGCTGGTGCTGGTCATCGGCGGGTCGGGTCGGCTCTACGGCGGCATCCTCGGCGCCATCCTGTTCCGCTTCGCTCAGGACGCGATCTCGACGATCACGCCGCAATACTGGCAGTTCTGGATCGGCATGGGCCTGGTCATCCTGGTGCTCGCCGGCCGCGATCGACTGGAGACGGTCGGACGCAGGATCGTCGGGCGCGCCCTGCCGTGGCTCGCGAACAAGGAGGCGGCGCGATGACCCTCGCCCTCGAAACCCGCGGGCTGATGAAGTCCTTCGGCGGCCTCATCGCCACCAACGACGTGTCGCTGCAACTGCCGAAAGGCGCGCGCCACGCCCTGATCGGACCGAACGGCGCCGGCAAGACGACGTTGATCAACCTCCTGACCGGCGTCTTGACGCCGACCTCGGGCGAAATCCTGCTCGACGGCCGCGACATCGGTTCGCTCGGTGTGGAGCAGCGTGTCGGCCTCGGGCTGACCCGCACCTTCCAGATCAACCAGCTCTTCCCCGATCTCACGGCGATCGAGACGGTGGCGCTCGCCGTCTCCGAGCGGCAGGGCCGCGGCGGCGACTGGTGGCGGCGGGTCGGCACCAAGGGCAAGGTGCTCGACGAGGTGATCGAGGTGCTCGATCGCTTCGATCTCACCGACCGGATGACCGAACAGACGCGCTACCTGCCCTACGGCAAGCAGCGGCTCCTGGAGATCGCGGTGGCGCTCGCCACCAAGCCGCGGGTGCTGCTGCTCGACGAACCGGCGGCCGGCGTGCCGGAGGGCGAGCGCGAGGAGATCCTGGCTGCGGTCGCCGACCTGCCGAAGGACGTCACGGTGGTGCTGATCGAACACGACATGGACCTCGTCTTCCGCTTCGCCGAGAGCATCAGCGTGCTGGTCGCCGGTGCGGTGCTGACGGAAGGGACGGTCGAGGAGATCAAGGCCGATCCGCGCGTCAAGGCGGTCTATCTGGGCGAAGGCGACGTTTGAAACCGAAGGCCGAAGGTGTCGACGCACCCGGCCTTCGAAGACACGCGAATTTCTCATCTGTATCAGAGGCGTGAGAAATTCGCGTCAGGAATACCGTCGGTCATTGTCGATGCCCGATGGTATGAGCGACGAACGAGAGGAAACGATTGATGAGCAACCTTCTCGAGGTCGAGGGCCTCACCGCCGGCTACGGCGAAGCGGTGGTGCTCGACCGCCTCTCCTTCGTCGTGAAGCAGGGCGAGGCGCTGGCGCTGCTCGGCCGCAACGGCATGGGCAAGACGACGACGATCGACAGTCTGGTCGGGGTGACGCGGCGGTTCGCCGGCACCATCCGGCTCGCCGGCGAAGACGTCTCCGGTTTCTCGCCGGAAAAGCGGGCGCAGGCCGGCATCGGCTGGGTGCCGCAGGAGCGCAACATCTTCAAGTCGCTGACGGTCGAGGAGAACATCACCGCCATCGCCCGGCCGGGTCCGTGGACGCTGCGGCGGATCTACGACATGTTCCCGCGGCTCGAGGAGCGGCGCACCAACATGGGCAACCAGCTCTCGGGCGGTGAACAGCAGATGCTGGCGGTGGCGCGCGCCTTGGCGCTGAACCCCAAGCTCATCCTGCTCGACGAGCCGCTCGAAGGCCTCGCGCCGATCATCGTCGAGGAACTGCTCGCCGCCTTCCGCCGCATCGTGCGGGAGGAGGGGCTCGCCTGCATCCTGGTGGAGCAGCAGCCGCGCAAGGTGCTGGCGGTGACCGACGAAGCGATCGTGCTGGAGCGCGGTGCCATCGTGCTCGAAGCGCCGAGCGCCGAGCTCATCGCCGATCCGGCGCGGCTCGAGAAGCATCTCGGCGTCGGGCACTGACGTCGAGCGGGTGAAATCGGGAGTCCTCCGAAGTTCGAGAGCGTCGACCCGACCGGCCGACGCTTTTCGGGCTCGCCTTCAATCATGACGTTCCGACCGGTCGGTACTCCGTCGGATCGATGGGGCGTGGCCGTTTCCGGTTCCGGCCGCCTCGCTCCGCTTCACGAGAAGAGGGTGAGACCGGAGCGGGCGATCGCCCAGGCGGCGATGGCGCCGAACAGCGCGAAACCGAAGAGCGAGGCGTGCACCAGCCGGCGTTCGATCGCCGGGCTCACCGTGGCGAGCGAGGCGCGCTGCGGCAGGAGGGCGAGGACGCCCGCTGCCGATCCGGCGCCGGTGCCGAGGAACAGCGGCAGATAGAGCGCGAAACCGAAGTGGTGGTATTCGGGCTTCAAGATGCAGAACGGGCAGTGGTGGTGCGGTTGCTCGTAGACGTAGGGCGCGATCACCGAGACGACCGCGGCGAGGGCGGCGAGGAACATCGCCAAGCTCGCCGGGCCGTGCAGCACCTGCGCGGCGCGGTAGCGCAGCGCCGCCAGTCCGACGAGGCCGATCGCCGCCAATCCGCCGAAGAGCAGGATCAACGCGTGGGCGGGGTCCATGCTCGCCATGTCGCCGCCGGTGCCGGTCGAGGCCTCGCCGAAGAGGCGGCCGCAGCACGAGGTGATGGTGTCGGCCTTCAGGTCGAGAAAGTAGGCGAGCTGCAGGCCGGCTTCGGCGAGGATCAGCGGCGCGAGCAGCAGAATGCCGAGGTATTTGATGCGGATCAGCGGATAGTCGCGGCCGCGATTGTCGACATGGTCGATCACCAGCCAGACCGAGGCGGCGAAGAACACGGCGATCTTGGCCCACAGCGTCGGGAAGCCGTAGACGGAGGCGTTGAGCGTGCCGACGGCGCACATGGCGCCGACGAAGAGGGCAGCCATGCGATCGGCGGTGAAGGCGAAGAGGACGAGCGTCACAGCCTCGACCACCAGCACGAAGGCGACGGCGGTGGAAACCAGATAGGTCGTCCGCTCCAGCCGGATCTGCCGCTCGGCGCCGCTCGCCAGATCCCAGTGACGCACCAGCCGCAGGGCGAAGATCGCCGCGGCGACGATCACCGAGGCGGTCAGGAGCGACGCGGCGACGAGGGCGAGATTGGCGGGATGGAAGATCATGACGTCGCCTCGACGATGCGCCCGTCGGCCATGGCGACCAGCCGGTCGACGAGGGCCGCGCGGGTGATGCGCGGGTCGTGACTGGTGATCAGCACAGTCTTGCCCTGCGCTTTCAGCTCGGCGGCGATGGTGAGGAACTGCTCGACCCGGGCGCCGTCGAGACTGGCGGTCGGTTCGTCGGCGATGACCACGGCGGGGTCGTTGATCAGGGCGCGGGCGATGGCGACGCGCTGGGATTCGCCGCCCGACAGGGTCTCGACCACGGCGCGAGAGCGATCGGCGAGGCCGAAGTGGTCGAGGAGGGCGAGGGCGCGGTCGCGCAGCGCGGCATGGGCGATGCCGGTCGGGTAGGCCGGCAGCATGACGTTGTCGAGCGCCGACAGGCCGCGGATCAGGTTGAAGCGCTGGAAGACGAAGCCGAAGGTCTTGCGCCTCACTTCGGTGAGGAAGCGCTCCGGCAGGCCGGAGACGAGGTCGCCGTCGATCGCCACGCGGCCGGTGGTCGGCCGAGCGAGGCAGCCGATGACGGTGAGGAGCGTCGTCTTGCCGGAGCCGGAGGGGCCGGCGAGAACGGTGACGCGGCCGTCGTCGATGGTCAGATCGACGCCGCGGACGGCATCGACGCGAGTGGGTTTGTCCTGGTCGTAGACCTTGGTGACACCGGTGAGTTCGATCATGGCCGCCTCCTCACCGCATCACGACGTCGGGGTCGGCGGTGGCGGTGCGCCAGATCGGCACCTGGATCGCCGCGACATAGGGAACGACAGTCAGCACCGCCAGGGTGGCGAGTTCGAGCGCGTCGATCTCGGGGGTGAGGGGGAAGCGCGGGTAGAGCGTCGACCAGCCCTTCAGCACCGGCTCGAACAGCGACGCCGACCACAGGAAGACGTGGGCGTAGGCGGCTGCGAAGCCGAGGAGGAAGGCGGCGAGCGAGATCAGCAGGCCCTCCCAGAGTTTCATCAGGATGACGTCGGAGGTCTCCCAGCCGATCGCCTTGAGGATACCGATCTCGCGCCGCTCCTCGGCGGAGAGGCCGGAGGCCTTGTCGAAGGCGAGGATGGCGAAGGCGACCAGACCGCCGCCGAGGAGGGCGAGCGCCAGCCCCTCGCGCCAGGAGAACAGCGCCTCGGTGGTACGGATCATATCGGCGCGGGTGACGAAGCGGTGGCCGGGGAGCTTCACCGAGGCCTTCTCGGCGATGGTCGTCACCTCGCGCGGGTTGGTGACGGTCAGCGCGACGTCGGTCCACACGTCGGGCGGCAGTTCGAAGAAGGCGCGGAAATCACCCTCCTCGACCAGGACGAGGTCGGTGGAGACCAGCGCCGTGGTCGACGGCAGCACCGCCTTGACCTTGGTCCTCAGGAACTTGCCGGCCGGCGAGACGAGGAACAGCATCTTGCCGGGCGAGACCTTGCGGGCGCGGGCGACGCCTTCGCCGACGATCGCTTCACCCTTGGCGACGGTGAGGCCGGGTTCCGCCGCGGTCGGGACCTTCAGCGTGTAGTTGGCGGCGCCGGCGCTGTCCCAGAGATAGCCCCACAGACGCGGTTCGACCCGGCGGACGCCGCGCAGGCCCTTCAGGGCTGCGACGTCGCCGGCCGTCGACATCTCGTGGCGGCCCATCGTCATCGCCTGCGCGGCGATCTCGGGGGCGGCGTCGAGAACGGCGGAGGCCTCGCGGCGCACGGCCGTGCCGAACAGCATCACCGAGGCGAGGAGGAAGACCACCAGCGCGTAGACGACGATCAGGCCGACGTTCTTGGCCGGACGGCGCAGGAGCGAGGCGACGGCGAAGTCGAGGAGATGGCGGCGGCGTTCGAAGGCGGCGCGCATGGATCACTCCGCGGGGGTTTCGATCCGGCCGCGACCGAGGTCGTGCGGCGGGGCGACGAGCGAGCCCGAGGGGAAATGCTCGAAGGTGAGGGGCCCGTCCTGGAAGGCCGACTGGAGGTCGGCGAGGGACGGGTTGCGGGTGTAACGGGCCTCGGTGAAGAGGGCGAGGTCGGTGAGGCCGAGCTCGGCGACCAGTGCGCGCGTCTCCGCCTGCCGAACCGCCGCCGCACCGCCGGCGAGGCCGGCATGCGCCAGGGCGGCGAGGAAGGCGCCGCCGAGGGCGGCGAAGAGCACGGCGGCTCGGGTCGAACCACGCATCGGCTCGCGCCGCGCGCTCGGGTCGGTCGCGGTCATTCGAACTTCCCGTCGTCGAGGTTCGCCAGGAGGGCGAGGGTGATCCCGTCCACCCGCAGGCTGCGCTTGCCCTTGTGATCGGTGATGAACTCCTTGGCGTCGGCCTCGCCGGGATGGGGGACGAGTTCGTGGCCCATGGGCCCATAGACGTCGGAACCGATGACGTAGACGGCGGCGGTGGCGTCGATCATTTCGCCGTCGTAGTAACTCGTGACGCCGATCGCCTCGACCTGGTCGCGGGTGCGGCCGCGGGCCCAGCGCGGCATGTCGAGCAGGTACTTCCACAGGTCCTTGGCGCCGTCGAAATGTTCGAGGTGGCCGTCGCGGAAGCGGATGGTGGCGATCCAGTAGGGGTATTTGGCGACGAACATGCCGCAGACCGGGCAGACGTCGCGCTCGCCGGGTTTCGGCAGGGTGACGGTCGCGGCGCGCGTCTCCTCGGCCGAGGCGCCGGTCACGGCGACGCAGGCGAAGCCGCCGAGGGCGCCGAGGAAGGCGCGGCGATGGAAGCCGGCGGAGGTCTTCGGGGGGAAGGTCATGGACGAACCTCGGATGAAGCGCGGGGGATCCGGCGGCGGCGAGGCGCCGCCGGACCGGATCGATCAGTGGGCCGAGCCCATCTTCTTGCGCATCTCGCCGCGGCGCTTGCGCAGCATGATGGTGTCGTCGGCCATCACCAGATAGGCCTTGCGCAGGGCGGCGTCGAAGCCGACCACCTCGGCGCCGGCCTTGGCGGAAGCTTCCGCCTTGGCGGCGGCTTCGGCCTTGGCCTTGTCGGCGTAGGCCGCGTTCGACACGCGGGTCATGGTGCCGGGCTTCGACGGGTCGATGACGTAGAAGGCCTTGTCGACGAGGACGAGCGGCTTGATCTCGCCGTCGGCGCCGGCGTCGCCGGCATAGATCGCCTTGGGGCCGAGATCCATGTTGAGGGAGAGGCCGATGGCGGCGCAATGCAGCGAGCAGGTGCCGTCGACGGCGTCGTTGTCGTAGTGGATCAGATGGCGGGTGGCGGAGAACTTCGCCCGCACCATGCCGCAGTAGCGGCAGCGCGGGAACTTGGTGGTGTCGTCCTTGGTCGGATCGGCGTCCTTGGGCAGGTCCTTGATCAGGCCGTTCTTGTCGGTCCACTCCATGGGCGACATCGGCATGGCCTGGGCGCGCGCCGGAGCGGCGGCGAACAGGGTCGAGACGGCGGCGGCGGCGAGCACGCGGCGGCGATCGATGGTGCGTTCGGTCATATCGGAATTCCCTTCGTTCGTAGGAGAAGCGCCCGGCACGGCGCATCGCAGGGCGAGCGGCCGGACGATCGGTCAGACGACGAAGGGAAGGGGAGGTCCGCGGGCCGAGCCGTCGCGCAGGATCGGGGGAGCCCGGATCTCGTCGGCGACGACGACGGCGAGGTCGACGAAGACCGCCGGTTCCGGCGGCGGCAGCACCGGCGCACTCACCACGACGGCATGGGCGGCGAGGGTGGCGGTGACGCAGAGGATGCAGGGCGGGGCCTCGGCCGGGGTGGAGCCGTCGGCATCGGCGTCGGTGTAGAGGATGCTGCCGTCGCCGTGGCACAGCGACAGGAGACCGACCGCCTCACCGTCGAGACGCGGCCCGAAGGCGCTCGCCGCCGCCGCTCCGAGATGGTCGGCGGAGAAGGCCACCTGGAGGACGACGAGCAGCATCGCGAAGAAGCCGGCGAGCCGGCTTTCGCGCAAATGTGCCATCGTCGTCCGGTGCCTCGCGGCCATGATCCGTCCCGGTTCCCGGTCGGCGCGGAGCGCCGGCCCAATTCTTCGTCGGCGTCGGGGGCCGATCCGCCCTCTTCATTCCATCGGGTGGACGCGGAGGCATTGACGGGTATCAACCCGTTCATCCCTCGGCGAGGACCGATCGTCGCGCGGGGACGCGGCCGGAAAGCCGGTTTCGGCGTTCCCCGGGGCCTCCGTGGGCGGCATCCTACGGGGGAACGGCGTCGATGAGAAGCGCAGGGCCGATCGCCGGGGAAGCCGCCGGTCGGCCGTCACTTCGGCTCGAGCAGGCGGGCGTGGGCCGGCGCTTCGGTCGATTCGAACATGTCGGGGAACTGTCGGGTCAGGCGCGGCAGGGCGCTGAGGATCTCGCGCATGTGACGGCGCATGGCGGCTTCGGCCGCATCGGGGTCGTGCGCCCGCAGAGCCTCGACGATGGCGCGATGCTGGGCGACGAGCACCGAGATCGGCGTCGCCTCGGGCAGGCTGAGGTAGCGGACGCGGTCCATCTGGGCGCGGGCACCCTCGATGACGCGCAGCGCCGGCTCGCAGTCGCAGCACTCGACGATGGCGCGATGGAACTCCTCGTCGAGATCGTAGAAGTGGCCGGGATCGGCGGATTCGGCCGCCTCCGCCTGACGGGCGATGATCCCGTCGAGGCGTTCGAGGTCGTCGGCCGAGATCAGGGCGGCGGCGGTGCGCACCAGGGCGCTCTCCACCGCCTCGCGGATGAAGCGGGCGTTGAGCACGTCGCGCACCGAGATCCTGACGACGAAGGTGCCGCGGCTCGGCAGCACCTGGAGAAGGCCGGCCTCCGCCAGTTTGATGAAGGCCTCGCGCACCGGCTGCCGGCTGACGCCGTAGCGCTGCGCGATCTCCTTCTCCGACAGCGCTTCGCCGGGCTTCAGCCGCATCTCGACGATGGCGCGGCGCAACTCGTGGATGATCTGCGGCACGATCGGTGCGGCGAGGTTGATCGCGAGATCTGTCGACATGGCGGCTTGCAAAGTCCTTACGTTCAGTAATACCATACCGGTATGGTGCCATACCGCAAGAGTTCAAGCGGACGAGCCCAGGGAGGACGAGAACGATGTCGCGCTTTTCATACTGGTCCGTCGGTTCGGCGATTTCGGGTTTCGTGACCGCGGTGGCGGTGACGACGTGTCTCGCCGGCGCCGCCGCGGCCGAGACGCAGCTCAACATCAATACCGCTCTGGCCCAGAGCGATCCGATCTACAAGGGCCTCGAGCGCATGCGCGACCGTGTCGCGGAGCGCTCCAAGGGTCAATTGACCATCCGCATCTTCCCCGGGTCGCAGCTCGGCAAGGACGAGGACGTCCTCGAACAGGCGCGCGCCGGCGCCAATGTCGCGGTGGTCGTCGACGGCGGCCGCATGGCCGTCTTCGTCAAGGAATTCGGCATCCTCGGCGCTCCCTACCTGGCCGAGGGCTTCCAGGGCGTGCGCAAGGTGGTGACCTCGCCGTTGTTCGAGACCTGGGTCGCCAAGCTGAAGGCCACTTCCGGTCATCAGGTGCTGTCGTTCAACTGGTGGCAGGGTGAGCGTCACCTGATCACCAACAAGCCGGTCGCCAAGCCGGCCGACCTCGCCGGTGTGCGCATGCGTACCCCGGGTGCGCCGGTGTGGATGGAGACGATCCGGGCGATGGGCGCCACCCCGACGCCGATGGCGTGGGGCGAGGTCTATCCGGCGATGCAGCAGAAGGTGATCGACGCGGTCGAAGCGCAGGATCCGGCCTCGGTCGGCTCCAAGCTCTACGAGGTGGCCAAGTACACGACCAAGACCGGCCACATCAATCTGATCACCGGCATCGTCACCTCCGCCGCGTGGTTCGACGGCCTCTCGCCCGACCTGCAGAAGATCCTGCGCGAGGAATCGCTCGCCGCCGGCGACTACGCTTCGAAGATGACCGAGGACTCCCTCGTCGGCTTCGAAGACACCATGCGCAAGAACGGCATGACGGTTTCGGAAGTGGACAAGGCGCCCTTCATCGAAGCCACCAAGCCGGTCTACGACAAGCTCGGCTACACCGAGCTGCGCAAGGACGTCGACAAGCTCCTGAAGTGAGTCCCGAGCGGGTGCCCCATCGGGTCGCCCGCCGAACTCGCGATCGCTCGTGCCGCCGCCGCCATCGCTGCGGCACGGGCGATTTTCGCGGCTGGCGGCGAAGGTCGACCGGTCGATCACCCGCATCGGGGTACCCTCATGTCCGCTCTCGTGGCTCGTCTGGAGCTCATCGCCGCCAAAGCTCTGCTCGCGGCGATCGTCGTCCTCGTCTTCGCCGCCGCCGTCGGCCGGACCTTCGGCTACCCGCTGGTGTGGTCGGTCGACGTCGCCCAGCTCCTGTTCATCTGGGTCTGCTTCCTCGGCGCCAACCGGGCGCTGCGGCTGAAGACCCACATCGGCGTCGATTTCTTCGTCCGCAATCTGCCGCGCGCCAGCCGCCACTGGGTCGAGCTGGTGCTGGCGGTCGTGGTGCTCGCCTTCCTCGGGGCGTTGGCGGTCTCCGGATACAAGCTGACGATGATGAACTGGCAGCGGGTCTACGGCGACAGCGGCATCTCCTACGCCTGGGTGACGGTGGCGGTGCCGGTGGGCGCGGCGATGCTGGCGATCACGCTCGTCGGCCACGTCGTCGGGGCGCTGAGGTCGGGCGGCCTCGTCTTCTATGCCGATCGCACCGTCGATCGCTCCGAAAGCCAGCTCGGGTGAGGCGGTCATGTTGATTTTCTGGGGGCTCTTCTTCGTCCTGTTGTTCGTCGGTATGCCGGTCGCTTTCGCCATCGGCATCTCCGGGTTCTCGTTCTTCGTGCTCTCCGGCACCATTCCGGTGAGCATCGGCGTGCAGCAGATCGCCACGGCGTCGCAGAGCTTCCCGCTGCTCGCCGTGCCGTTCTTCGTGCTCGCCGGCCACATGATGAACAAGACCGGCATCACCCACCGGCTGATCGCCTGTTCGAACGTGCTGGTGTCGTGGATGTCGGGCGGTCTCGCCCAGGTCTGCATCCTGCTCTCCACCCTGATGGGCGGCGTCTCCGGCTCGGCGGTGGCCGATGCGGCGATGGAGGCGCGCATCCTCGGGCCGAACATGATCCGCTCGGGTTACGCCCGCGGCTTCACCTGCGCCTCGATCGCGGTCGGCTCGCTGATCACCGCGACCATCCCGCCGAGCCTCGGCCTCATCCTCTACGGCTTCGTCGGCAACGTCTCGATCGGTCGGCTGTTCCTCGCCGGGGTCGTTCCCGGGCTCCTGATGATGGCGGCGCTGATGGGCGTCGTCTACGTCGTCGCCCGCAAGCGCGGCTATCGCGAGGCGCGGGTGACGAAGCCGAGCGGTCGCGAGATCTGGCGGGCGGTGGTCGACGCCAAGTGGGCGTAGCTGTTCCCCGTCGCGTTGCTCGTCGGCATCCGCGGCGGCATCTTCACGCCGTCGGAGATCGGCGCCTTCGCCGTCGTCTATGCGGTGGTGGTCGGCGTCTTCCTGCACAAGGAGCTGACGCTGGCGACGGCGCTCGAGGCGCTCGCCGAGGGCGTGCTCGACGTCGGCGTCATCATGCTGATCATCCTGATGTCGGGTATGGTCGGCTACGCGCTGATCTTCGAACAGGCGCCGCAGGTGGTGGCCGAATGGATGCTGGGACTGACCAGCAATCCGCTCGCCGTGGTGATGCTGATCCTGGTGTTCCTGCTCATCGCCGGCTGCTTCGTCGAGAGCACGGTGCTGGTGCTGCTGCTCACCCCGATCTTCGTGCCGATCGTCACCAAGCTCGGCGTCGATCCGGTGCATTTCGGCATCCTGATGATGTCGATCGTGACGCTGGGGTCGATGACGCCGCCGGTCGGGGTGGCGATGTACACGGTGTGCTCGATCCTCGACACGCCGATCGAGGAGTACACGGTCGAATCCGTGCCCTTCGTCGCCGCGATCGTCGCGGTGATCGGCTTCCTGGCGCTCTTCCCCGGCGTGGTGCTGTGGCTGCCGAATCTGGTGATGTGACGGGTTGCGAGGGACGCCGGACGGTCACGACCGGCCGGCGTCAATGGGCCCGCGACGCCGATCCGCCGTCGTCCGGCGGTTCGACCGTCGGCGCGGCCGGAACCCCGCCGGCCCCGGTCGCGGCTTTCGGCCGATGGCCGCGGGCGAGCCACTTCGTCGGCAGCATGAACCACGCGGTGGCGAGGTAGAACAGGGCCTCGAACAGCGCATCGCCGTTCGCCGCCGGACGTCCGGCGAGGCGGGCGGGGAAGGCGTCGAAGGTGTTGCCGAGCAGGTTGCCGAAGAAGATCATGCGGATCAGCAGCTCGATGTCGGCGGCGGTCCTCTCGCCGTAGAAGCCTCGCAATCGCGCCGTCATCTCCGGGTCCGGCCGGCGGTCGGTCTCGGCGTAGTGCTGAGCGTAGAGGAGCGCCGGCAGTTCGTGCTCGGAGGCGGACGCCGCGAACTGCAATTCGAACATGTCGGCGATCTCGTCGTCGCTCAGGCCGCTGGCGACGGCGCGTCCGGCGTGGAACCAGCTGCAATAGACGCAGCCGTTGATCGCCGTGACGACGATCATGATCTTCTCGGCGAAGGCCGATCCGATCTCGGGATTGCGAAGCGCCCGCACCAGGGCGGGGACCCGGGAGAGAAGATATCCGAGATCGCGCAGCAACAGGGACGGCGTGAAGATTCGCTTGTCGAAAGTGGTGCTGCTCATGGCGACGTCCCGGACCCGGCGAGCATCCCGGTCGAAAGGGCTCGCTCCCCCCAGATGGGCGGTGCGACGGCCGTCGGCAAGATGGAGGCGACGCGATCCGTCACGGGCCACGCGAGGTGGCGCGCGCAGATGTTCGCGGCGGTTCGGAAGGGGATGGTGGGCGTGACAGGGATCGAACCTGTGACCCCTACGATGTCAACGTAGTGCTCTCCCGCTGAGCTACACGCCCGAACCGATCGGTGCCACCCGGGACGGGATCGGGCGGCGAGGTCGCTCTATAACGAGGTCGATCCGGTCACGCAAGCCCGGATGTCGCACGGGGGAAAAGTTTCTCCCCGTGCTCGAGGGAAGCGCCGGAAATCCGCCGTTTCAGGCGGCGAGCAGCTTTTCGACCTCGCGCACCAGATCGCGCAGGTGGAAGGGCTTGGAGAGGACCTTGGCGTCCTTGGGGGCCTGACTGTCGGGATTGAGGGCGACCGCGGCGAAGCCGGTGATGAACATCACCTTGAGGTCGGGGTCGAGCTGGGTGGCGCGGCGAGCGAGTTCGATGCCGTCCATCTCCGGCATGACGATGTCGGTGAGGAGCAGGGTGAAGGGCTCCTCGCGCAGCCGCTCGTAGGCGCTCTTGCCGTTGTCGTAGGAAACGACGTCGTAGCCGGCGTTTGCCAGCGCCTTGGCCAGGAAGCGACGCATGTCGTTGTCGTCTTCGGCGAGGATGATACGCGCCATCGGGTCCATTCGATTCTCTTTCCGGGTGATCTCTCGTATCTCTCCATTGAGAACGATCGCGGAAAATTTACGGTGAAATCCGGTTTCCGCCACATAGTCTTCGTCGCGTCGGTTCGACCGCGTTGTGGACAGAGCCGGCGCGCCTAGGGTAACATGGGTCGGCTCGCGTCGCCGGCGGCGGCGCGACGGGTGGGAAAAGTCGAAGGAGACGGGTTTGCGGGGAACACCGGACGACATGCGCATCGTCGAGGGATTCGAGGGGGTGGAGCCCTTCGATCTCGTCTGGCCGGAGCGCGTCACCGCCCCGTGTCTCCTCACCAGCCCGCATTCGGGCCGGGATTATCCCCGTGATTTTCTCGCCACGACCCGTCTCGACCGGGTGACGATCCGCCGATCCGAGGACGCCTTCGTCGACGAACTGTGTCTGGCGGCGGCGGGCGGGCGGTTGCCGGTGCTGGCGGCGCGGTTCCCGCGCGCCTGGCTCGACGCCAACCGCGAACGGCTCGAACTCGATCCGCGGATGTTCACCGGGGTGCTGCCGGCCGGCGCCAACACGCGCTCGACCCGCGTCGCCGGCGGTCTCGGCACCATCCCGCGCATCGTCACCGATCGCGACGACATCTATCGCGGGCCGATCCCGATCGACGAGGCGTTGGCGCGGATCGCCCAGGCCTACGAGCCCTATCACGCGACGCTCAAACGCTCGCTGAGCCGGCTCCATGCGCAGTTCGGCCATGCGGTGATGATCGACTGCCACTCGATGCCGTCGACACAGCGCCTCGGCGGGTCGGAGGGGCGGGGCGCCAACGGGCTCCGCGCCCCCCCCCGGCGCCCGTTGCCCCCGGGCCCCACAACAAATTCATTGTCCCCAACCGCCACGACTAG
>CALMYM010000179.1 GCA_937873675.1 uncultured Alphaproteobacteria bacterium
CGCATCATGGAAGGTGCGCACCGCCCGGACCACCGGCGATCCCGGCTCGTCGGAGCGGCGATCGATCGGCGGCAGCGAGGCCGGTCCGAGGTAGGGCAGCACCAGGACATGCGCGCCGACGGCGCCGGTGCGATCGGGGAGGGGGACGAGATGGCGGTCGAGGTCGATGCCTTCGGGCCCCCGCGCCACCGTGCCGACCGCATGGATGCCGAGGGCGGAGAGCACCGGGCGCGGCGCCTCGAGCCGGCCGGCGGGATCGTGATTGCCGGCGGTGACGATCATCGTCAGGTGCGGGATGCGCCGTCGCAGGTCCACCAGCGTGTCGTAGAGCAGGCGTTCGGCCCGCGGCGACGGGTTCTGCGTGTCGAAGACGTCGCCGGCGACGATCAGCGCATCGATCTCCTGTGCCACCGCGATCTCGACGAGCGCGGCGAGGGCGCGCTCGTGCTCGTGCTCACGGCTCCAGCCCATGAGCGTCTGGCCGAGATGCCAATCGGCGGTGTGGAGGATGCGGACCAACGACGTCTCCTCGGTTCGTTTCGAATCGATCTTCTCCAGATTAGCGCGCGCCGCGCCGGCTCGGTGCGGCCCGGATCGTTCGAATTCGAACGATCGGCGCGATCGGTCGTTCACCGCGTTCCCGGCTTCTGCTTCGCGATGCGAAGAAACGGGTTTAAGCTGACGCTCGATACTGGTGTCTTCGGAGAGGAACGAAGATGAACGAACCCCGGACCGAACGTCGCCGCGAGAAGCGCATGCGTTCGCTGCTCGGCGGCCACGTCGTGATGAACAACAAGTTCTCGACCGTCGACTGTCTGGTGCGCAACATCGCCGATCACGGTGCGCGCCTGCACTTCGGTGGGACGCCCTATCTGCCGCAGGAATTCGAGCTGCGCATCGACGGCCGCAACGACAAGCGCAAGGTGCGCAAGGTGTGGTCGCGCGACGGCGACATGGGCATCGAGTTCGACTGAGCCGATCCTCTCGCGGATCGCGACCGTCGACCAGTCCGACCGGCGCGGCCTCAGCCGTCGGCGATCCGCGCCGTCATACGACCGTGGTGGCCGACGAGACCGGCGTGTGACCGCGCCGCCTCCCGCAACGGTCCGGGACAACCACCCCGCAGCAGATTGTCGACGAAGGCGAAGAGCGTGACGTCGATCACCGTCGGCCGATCGGCGACGAGGAAGTCGCGCGCGCCGAGGAATTCCGCCACCGCGTCGATGTCGGCGACGCCGCGGCGATGGACGTCCTCCTGCCCGTGGCGCCCGGTCCCCTGACCCTTCACGTCCCTCAGGATCTTGCGCCGGATGAGCGCCGTCACCAGCGGCCGGATCGCGCCGGGGATGGCGGCGAAGAGCTCGTCGCGGGTCCTCGTCCAATTCGCCTCGATGCCCCAGCGATCGAAGAGCATGGCGAAGTAGAGGCTCTCTTCCAGCGTCCGTTTCACCAGATGCGCCGCGGCGCGCTCGGCCGGACCGAGGCCGGCGTCGAGCGGATCGGGACGCGTCGTCTCGAGATGGGCGACGATGTCGCTGCTGTCGGCGATCCGCCGATCGCCGTCGACGATGAACGGCAGCTTGCCCTTGGGTTCGCGGATCGGCGGGTCGACGACGACGCGGAAGGGGATGCGGCGCAGCCGCAGGTAGGTCTCCACCTTGGCGCAGAACGGGCTCATGTTGACGCCGTCGACCGGCGCGAACTGATGCAGTTCGATCATTCCCCGATCCTCCCGCCGACGATGTGCGGACGTTGCGATCGATCCTACACCGAGGCGGTGCGAGCCGGCGAGGGGCGGATCGGGGAGGGTGCGCGGGACGGCGAGAGCGGATTAACCAACTGTTCATCATTCCGATGTCGAGGACAAGGAAAGGTAGTATTCATCGATCAAACTTATCGCAAATGGGGTGGGTTCGATGAACGTCGTCAGGCTGGAACGCCGCCAGGAACCGCGGTCGCGCACCATTCTCGGTGCCCGCGCCGTCTTCAACGAGCGCTTCTCGACCATGGATTGCCGGGTTCGCGACATCTCGGCGAACGGGGCGCGCCTGCGCTTCGGCGGACCGCCGGTCGTGCCGACGTGGTTCGAGCTGCTGCTCGTCGAGAAGGGCGAACGCGTCCGCGCCCGGCGCGTGTGGACGAACGGCTGCGACATGGGTGTCGTCTTCGTGCGCGACGCCGCTTGATGTGGGATCCGGCGGATCGCTTCGCGACGCCGGATCCGACTCGTCGAACAACCCCTCGTTCGGCGGGTGTTTTTCGACGAACAGAATACGAAGTTCGAATGAAGTCATCCGAACTCCGGTCGGCGCAGGCGACCTCGACGGTCCGAGTGTGAAACGAAGAAAGGGCCCGTCGCCGGGCCCTTTTCCATGAATTCCCGATTT
>CALMYM010000180.1 GCA_937873675.1 uncultured Alphaproteobacteria bacterium
CCCTGCGGACGGCCGCCGCGGCCACGGGCTTCGCCGCGGCCACCGCCGTTGCGGGTCATCGGACGATCGCCACCACGGTTGCCGTCGCGACGGTTCTCGCCGCCGAACGACCGCTCCTGACGGCCTTCGCCACCGTACGAACGCTCCGGGCGGCCGTCGCCGCCCTGGGGGCGACCGTCGCGGCGGACGTGGTCGCGCGGCGCGGCATGGCCGCCGCGTCCGGCGACGGTCTCGCCGTGGCGGGTGTCGCGCATGCCCTTGGCCGGCACGTCGTCGCGACGGCGGTTGTCGTCGCGGCGGCGTCCGTCCTCGGAGCGACGACCGTCGTCCCGACCCCGGGCCTCGTCGCGGACGCGATGTTCGTCGCGAGCGCGGAACTCCTCGCGCGGACCGCGATTGCCGCGCGGGCCGGCACCGCGGGCCTGCGGCTTGTCCTGGGCCGGGCGCTTCTCGCCGCCGCGGCGGTCGTCGCGCGGACGGCCGGCGTGATGGTGGGAGCGCGGCGCGATGGCGTCGTCGTCGATGTCGCGACGGGCTTCCTTGGCCTGGGCCGCGGCCATGGCGGCGAGGCCCTGGGGCAGCGCCAGCTTCGGCACGGTGCGGCGGATCAGGCGCTCGATCGACTTGAGGTAGGCCCGCTCCTCGCCGTTGCAGAAGGAGACGGCCGAACCGTCGGCGCCGGCGCGCGCGGTGCGGCCGATGCGGTGGACGTAGCTCTCCGGGATGTTGGGCAGGTCGTAGTTGACGACATGGGAGATGCCGTCGATGTCGATGCCGCGGGCGGCGATGTCGGTGGCGATCAGCACGCCGATCTCACCGTCACGGAAGGCGGCGAGTGCCCGCTCGCGCTGCGGCTGGCTCTTGTTGCCGTGGATGGCGGCGGCCTCGAAACCGGAGCGGGCGAGGTGCTTCACCACCCGGTCGGCGCCGTGCTTGGTGCGGGTGAAGACGATGACGCGGTCGAAATTCGGCTGGCGCAGCAGATGCTCGAGCAGCGCCTGCTTCTCGCGGGTGTCGCAGAAGAACACGCCCTGCTCGATGCGGTCGACGGTGGTGGCGACCGGGGTCACCGCCACTTCGACCGGATCGGTCAGGTAGTTGGCGGCGAGGGCGGCGATCGCCTGCGGCATGGTCGCGGAGAAGAACAGCGACTGGCGCTGACGCGGCACCAGCTTGGCGATGCGCTTCAGCGAGTGGATGAAGCCGAGGTCGAGCATCTGGTCGGCTTCGTCGAGCACCAGCATCTCCACCTTGTCGAGACGGCAGGAACCGCGGTCGACGAGGTCGAGGAGACGGCCGGGCGCGGCGACGAGCACGTCGACGCCACGCATCAGGGCGCGTTCCTGCTTGCCGATCGAGACGCCGCCGAACACCACCTCGACGCGCAGGTCGAGACCGGCGCCGTAGGTGCGGAAGCTCTCGGCGATCTGCGAGGCGAGCTCGCGGGTGGGCGCCAGGACGAGGCTGCGGGTGGCGTGCGGGCCGGGACGGCGGCGATCGGTGATCAGCCGCTGGATCATCGGCAGCGCGAAGGCGGCGGTCTTGCCGGTGCCGGTCTGGGCGATGCCGAGAAGGTCGCGGCCCTTCAGAAGATGCGGGATGGCCTGAGCCTGGATCGGGGTCGGCGTCTCGTAGCCGGACGCCGCGAGGGCCTCGAGGATGGTCGCGTCGAGGCCGAAATCGGTGAACTTGGTCAAGTGTGGTCTTTCGAGTGCGAAAAGCCGCCGGCGCGCCGCATCCTCGGGACGAGGGGGCGCGCGTCGGGATCGAATGACGATCCCCGCGTGAAAAGGGGCTTGTCGGGTGAGAGGCGATCGAGCGGTCGGGGAGAAGACACGAAGCGCGGGTCGATCGGATCTCGGTCCGTCGCTGCCCGCGTGGCGTCCGTCACGCGTCTCCCGACCTCCGTCGGCGGGATCTTCCCGAACTTCGACGGCGTCGCATGGGCCTTCTGCCCGAAGTTCGTGTTCGGATCAAGGCACGAGCGCGAGAAATCGACTTCCGCGCCGCCGTCGGGTCGGGATATGGATGGCACCAAGCAAGACGATGACGAACGAGAACGAGGAAGCCCCGAGATGAAGTCGCCGCGTTTCACGCCGTTGATGGCGAGCCTGCCCTCGACCGTCCCCTTCGTCGGCGCCGAGGCGATCGAGCGGACGCGCGGGCACCTGTTCAAGGCGCGGATCGGCGCCAACGAGAGCGTCTTCGGACCCTCGCCGAAGGCGATCGCGGCGATGCAGGCGGCGGCGGCCACCGAGGCCTGGCTCTACGGCGACCCGGAGAACCACGACCTCAAGGTGGCGCTGGCGAAGCATCACGGCGTGCGGCCGGAGAACATCGTCGTCGGCGAGGGCATCGACGGGCTGCTCGGCCTGACGGTCCGCCTCTTCGCCGATCCCGGCACGCCGATCGTCACCTCGCTCGGCGGCTACCCGACCTTCGACTATCACGTCGCCGGCCACGGCGCCCGTTTCGTCCGGGTGCCTTACGTCGACGATCGCGAGAACCTGCCCGGCCTCGTCGACGCGCTCGTCGCCGAGGACGCGCCGCTCGGCTATTTCGCCAACCCGGACAATCCGACGGGCACCTGGTGGAACGGCGAGGAGGTGGCGCGGGAGCTGGCGCGCGTGCCCGAGGGCTCGCTCTTCATCCTCGACGAGGCCTACGGCGAGTTCGCCCCCGACGGCACCCTGCCGGTGACCATCGATCCCGACGACCCGCGGGTCATCCGCTTCCGCACCTTCTCCAAGGCGCACGGCATGGCCGGGATGCGCGTCGCCTACGGCATCGCCGCGCCGGAGGTGGCCAAGGCCTTCGACAAGATCCGCAACCACTTCGGCGTCAACCGCGTCGCCCAGGCCGGGGCGCTCGCCGCGCTCGCCGACGGCGAATGGCTCGCTCACGTGGTGGCGAGTGTGAACCGCGCCAAGGCTCGCATCGCGGCGATCGCCGCCGACAACGGCCTCACCTCACTGCCCTCGGCGACCAACTTCGTCGCCGTCGACTGCGGTCGCGACGGGGCCTTCGCTCGAGCCGTGCTCGACGGGCTGATCGCCCGCGATCTCTTCGTGCGCAAGCCGTGGCTGGCGCCGATGGATCGCTGCATCCGCCTCTCGGCCGGCACCGACGCCGATCTCGACCTGCTCGCCGCGGCGCTTCCGGGCGCGCTGGCCGACGCGCGCGGGTGAGGGAGATCGGGATCGCCGACGTGGGTGTGCGTGGGGCCGAATCGGGTCCCGAGCGTCGTTCTGCACGACCGGATCCGCGCCGACGCATGGCGCCTCGGCGTTCGCGGGGGTGGTGGTCGGCGAGCGGCACCCTAGTGTAGGGATTTCCCGACGACCCGCGCCGCATCCGGCGCCGAGAGAGTTCCCCATGGGTGATGGTTTTCCCACGCTCGGTGATCGCGAGCGCCTGACGGTCGTGCTCGGCGCGATGGTCGTGCTGCTGCTCGCCGCGCTCGACCAGTCGATCGTCGCGCCGGCGCTGCCGACCATCGGCGCGGCGCTCGGCGACGTCGAATATCTCTCCTGGGTGGTCTCGGCCTACTTCCTGACCTCGACCGCGGTGACGCCGCTCTACGGCAAGCTCGCCGATCTCAAGGGCCGCAAGGCGACGCTCCACACCGCCATCGCCGTCTTCACCGTCGGTTCGGTGCTGTGCGCGGCGGCGCCGAACATGACGCTGCTGGTGATCGGCCGCGCCGTGCAGGGGCTCGGCGGCGGTGGTCTGATCAGCCTCGTTCAGACGGTGATCGGCGACGTGGTGCCGCCGCGCGAGCGCGGCCGTTACATGGGATGGATCTCGCTGGTCTGGGCGACGGCCAGCGTCTCCGGTCCGGTGGTCGGCGGCGTCTTCGCCCAGCACCTGCACTGGTCGCTGATCTTCTGGATCAATCTGCCCTTGGCGGTGGTGGCGATGGTGATGATCGCCCGCGCCATGCGTCATCTGCCCGACGTCTCGCGGCCGCAGCGGCTCGATCTCGTCGGCGCGGTGTTGATCGTCGGCGGCACGGTGGCCTTGATGCTGGCGCTGACCTGGGGCGGCTCGCGGATGCCGTGGACCTCGCCGCAGGTGCTCGGGCTCTTCGGTCTCGCCATCGTCGCCTTCGCCGCCTTCGGCCGCCACGTGGCGCGGGTCGAGGAGGCGTTGATCCCGCTCACGGTGCTGCGCAATCCTGTCGTCGCGGTGACCACCTCGGCGATGTTCTTCGTCATGGGCAGCTGGCTGTCGCTCTCCGTCTACGTGCCGATCTGGCTCGCCCAGGTCCACGGGTTCGGCGCGGCGAACGCCGGCTTCGGGCTGATCGGCCTGACCCTCGGTACGGTGCTGGGCGCCAATGCCGGCGGGCGGATGCTCGCCCGTGTCGTCCACTACAAGCGGCTGGCGCTCGCCGGCGCGGCGCTCGGTGTCGTCGCCAACGCCGGCCTCGCCTTCGGTGCGGCGACGTTGCCGTTCTGGGTGGCGGAGATCCTCCTGGTCGCCGCCGGTCTCGGCACCGGTGCGCTCTTCCCGCTTTCGACCGTGGTGGTGCAGAACGCCGTCGAACGCCGAGATCTCGGTGTCGCCACCGCCACCCACGCCTTCTTCCGCGCGCTCGGCACGGTGGTCATCGTCGCCATCCTCGGGGCGATCTTCCTCGCCTCCGGTCTCGGCGAAGCGATCGAAGGCGGTGTCGCTCACAAGGGCCTGTCGCCCGAGGAGGTGGCGCTCGCCGGATCGACCTTCCGCCTGATCTTCGCCACCGCCACCCTCGGTCAGGCGATGGGTCTCGTGATCTTCTTCTTCCTGGAGGAGCGTCCGCTCATCGGGCGCGGTGCACCGGCGCGCGGCTCGGGCGAGGCGTCGTGATCAGCGGTCGGCGGCGCGTCTCAGCCGCCTGAGACCGAGCCGCAGGTTCACCCAGACGCCGCGTGCGGCATTGCGGACCGCGACGAAGGCCGGTGCGAGATGCGCCGCGGCCTCGCGCAGGGCGGCGCGCATCCGGCGCACCCCCCCCGCCGCGGCCCGCCACGCCGCCGTCGCCCGGAGCCGGCCGAGCGACCAGTCGTAGAGCGCCATCACCCTCGTATAGGTCCAGGCGAACCAGCCGATGGTGAGGAGCTTGTCGCGGGTGGCGTGGAACAGGCGCTCGACCAGGACGATCGACGAGAGGTGCGCGACGGCGAGCATCGTCGCGCCGGCGGAGAATCGCCCGGTGCCGAGGAGCCACAGGCCCCAGAGCTTGAACGGCTCCAGCACCACGAAGGGCACCAGGAAGACGAAGAGGGTCGGGTAGGGCGGCAGCCGATGCAGCGCTTCACCCAACCGGGCGAAGAGACGCAGTTCGGCGAGATGGGCGAAGATCGGCCGGAAGGCCGCCAACACCACGTCGTCGATCAGGAAGTAGATCGTCGCCGCGACGAGCAACGGCAGGCGCAGGAGCGCCCGGACGATCGGATGACGCGGCTTTTCGCGGGAGGGGGCGTCGGGGTCGGTCAATCTCGCCTCGGTGCGGCGGGGTGATGGGCGCATCGACAGATGGGGGTGTGATCGCGGCTTTGCGAGGGCAGGGGGCAGGGCGATCGCCTTCGAGCGTCATCGGCCACCGGATCACGAAAGGACGTGCCGCAGGCATCCCTTCTCCCTTGCGGGAGAAGGTGCCCGAAAGGCGGATGAGGGGCCTGAACCTCTCCCCGGCTTCGTTGTTCGCGGTTTCGCTCCGATTGCCGCTCCGCGGCGCCCCCTCATCCGGCCCTGCGGGCCACCTTCCCCCGCGAAGGGCAGCGCTTGTCGGGTGGGCTGTCGGCCTTCCTGTCGAGTTTCGATGTGTTTCGGCATCTCGTGTCCCTTGCGGAACGAGCCTTCGCAGCCCATTTCGCACAACTGCGATGACGAGATGCCCTTCCCCTCCCAATTATACTAGGCTCATGAAGTTCGGACTCGTCCGAATTTCATCAGCATAACGGCATGACCGGCCGACGCCCGTTCGGGCTCGCCTTCACCCACGAAGCTCCGACAGGTCGGAACTTCGTGAGTTCGGTATTACTTCTACTTGCTGCCGGTTTACTGCTGATTTCCAACTGCACACCACACGCACCGAGGCTGGAAAATCTCGTCCAGGCGATCTCCGCCGACGCCGACGAGGTTCCGATCGGTTCGTCACGGACACGGTCGGCGCGCTCTCGACTACACTTCGACCCGGAGTGGGTTCTCGGACCATCGACCGAGACGATTCGATCTGCGAGCCCCGCCTAAAAAAGCGAATGAACTCCGAGTTGTTCAGCGCCAAAATAGAAGCAAATAAAATTTCATGGATGTGATGTTGCTACCAACGTTCGCACATTATATTTCCATGATCGATAAAATCAGATAGATCTACTTAATAGAATCAAAATTTTCCTTGCGGTTGCGGGTATCGACGAGGCCGACATGCGATATCACGACATCATTGCAATGACAGGCGTCGCTGCGCTCGTGGTCGGTGGATACTTCACCCTTCTGCGTCCGGGGAGACGACTGATCGGGTTGGTCGCGGTGTTCGGTGGGCTCGGGCTGATCGCCTACGGCGCCTCTTTCCTGTGAGTGTCTCGGATGAGGCGACGCGGACCGTTCACGAGCGAGGAGCGAAGGCATCGTCGTGCCGGTTGGCCATAGAGAGCCCCTCGCCGGCGGTGGATCCACGTCACTCTTCGCACCCTCACTCGCCCGGCCCCATGTCGTCGCCGTGGCCTTCGTCGGAGACGCCGAAATAGCGGCCGGCGAGCGATCCACGCATGCCGCAGAAGGGCTTCATCCCGTTGGTCGGGTCAGGTGAGGGGCGGCTCTCGGACACTTCGATCATACGGCCGATCCGGCGCACCGTGATCGTCCAGCCATCGTATTCGTTCTGGCCGGCCTCCTCGGCGGCGACCACCGTGTCACCCTTCGGCTTGCCGAACCCGGTGAATTCGCAGGTCCAGGACCCGCGTTCATGGTCGGAGACGGAGGCGAAGACGCGGAGGCGGCCGCCGGTGGACTTGTTGATGCTCACCGTGCCGTCGCTCGAAGCCCAGTCGTTGAGCAGGCTCTTGCGCTCCGCGATGTTGATGTTCGTCAACAGCGCGGTCTGCCGCGCGAGGTGGTCGGCGAGCGCGTAGTTCGGATCGCCGAAGGCGACGTCCCGCGTCGCGACGAAGGTGCGTTGGGACTTCTTCAACGTCTCGACGGCGGCAGGATCGGCGGCGAGCCGCTGGAGCGCCTGGCGATAGGCCCGCGACAGGGCGAGGTCGGCCTCGGCGAGCGCCGGGTCGGCGCAGATCGCCTTCTCCACCGGCTGCTTCGCCGAAGCGCAATCGAAGGACGGACCCGCGGCGACGGCCGGCGACACGGCCAGGAGACCGAGTAGGGCGAGGAGGGGTTTCTTCATCGATGGGAGACCTCGTGTGGGTTCGTCGAGCGGGATCGTGGGTGGTGAGCCGACCGATCCCGGTCGCCGTCACTTGTAGACGTTGAAATTCTGTCGCTTCGTCTTGGCGGCGGCGACGCCGGCATCGGTGATCCGGGTCCCGCGCAACGACACCGTCGAGAGCGTCGGGATCTCCACCAGCGCCGCGAGCCCGGCGTCGGTGAGATCGGAATTGGCCAACTGCATGTTGACCACCTTCGACTTGGCGGCTGCGGCGGTGAAGGCGTCGGTGACGACGAGATCGTCGGCGTAGATCGCCCGAACGGTCGGAACCGCCAGGATCGCCGCCAGACCGGCATCGCCGACCGCCGTCCGCGTGACCGCGATCGCCCGCAGCGTCTTCGACGCGGCGAGCGCCGTGACGCCGGCATCGTCGATACCCGGCATGTCGTTGGCGACGAGTTGGTCGAGCGCCGGGGCCTTGGCGAGCGCGGCGAGGTCGGCGGCATCGGCGAAGGTCTGCGAGATCTCCAGCGCCTCGAGCTTCGGCAGGCCGGCGAGCGGAGCGAGATTGCCGCCGACCGAAGTGCCGGTCAGATCGAGGCGCCGCAGGGTGGCGATCCGCGCCAGGATCTCGGGCGCCCGTGCCGCCAAGCGGTGGTTCTGGGAGAGGTTCAACGCGACCAGTTGCGACTTCGCCAACGGCTCGAGCGCTTCTTCGGCGAAGTTGCCGCGCTCGAGCATCAACTCGCGCAGGGCCGGCATCGCCGCGATCGCCGTCATGCCCTTCGCGGTCGCGCCGACGCGGGTCAGCGTCAGGTTCTGGACGCCGGGCAATTTGGCGATCTCGACCAGCGTGCGGTCGTCGAACCAAGGCGTCCGCCCGTACGAGACGTTGGTGTAGGTCAGGCCGAAGAGCCGCAGCCCCCGCAGCGGCGCGAGCGCCCCGATGTCGGCCGGCGCGAGGCCGCGCAGATCACCGAGCTGGATGCTCTCCAGCGAGGCCGTCCGAGCGAAGACGGCGAGCGCACCGGGTTCGATGTCGCCGCCGGACAGGGAGACGGTCCTGAGCCCGCCGGCGCCGGCGAAGGCGTCGAGACAGGCTCGCGTGTAGCGGCCGCCGGAGATCATCACCTGCTGCAGTTTCGGCAAGGCGCCGATGACGCCGCAGTCGGCGTCGGTGAGGCTCTTGGCGCGGTCGCCGTAGAGCGAGACCAGGGAGATCTCCCCGAGAGTTTCGGCGGTCGGCTTCTTGTTGCCGGCGGTGACGCCGAGCGCTTCGAGCCGCGCAGCCGTTTCTTGCGGCGTGGCGGCCGTCGCCGGGGCAGGGATGGCGATGCCGACGAGCACGGCGGTCGCGAAGATGCGATGGAAGAGGTGCGAAAGCATGGACATCTCCGCAGAAGAAGGCTGCAGGGATCGGGGGAAGTCACCATCGATGACCTCCCTCTCGCCCGGGATCGGATGACCCGACCGCGATCAGCGGACGATGATGACCTTGCGACGCCGACGCGGGCGCGCCACGACCACCACCGGCCGCCTGCGGCGCACGATCACCACGGCGGCGTCCGCCGTCTCCGCCGGCAGCAGCAGCGAGGCCAGGGCGCCGAGCCCCAAGCCGAACAGTGCACGGCGGGCCATGGGGGGGGTCTTCACGTCTTCCTTCGCTATGTCGGTCGCCACTTCGTTCGTCATGACGTCGTTCTCCTCGTGGTGTTTCCATTCCTCGGGGACCTGCGGCTCGTCCGCCCGGTCCCGGTTTCTCGGTTCGCGCGACGCCCCCCGAACCGCCTCGCCCAGCGATCCCCCCGCCCACCAAGCCCCCGCGCGGATTGCCCGCCCCCGCCAGCGGCACGAGCGCCTGGTCGCCGGTGATCGCGTCGCGCTTCACGACCG
>CALMYM010000181.1 GCA_937873675.1 uncultured Alphaproteobacteria bacterium
CGAGATGTCGAGATCGTTGGCGATGGCCTTGGAGGTCTTGCCGGCGACGACCAGGGCGAGCACCTCGCGTTCGCGATCGGTGAGGCAGCCGAGGCGACGTTCGAGGTCGCTCTTGCGACGGCGTTCGGCGAGCGCCGTGGCGCTGACCTTCAGGGCTTCGCCGATGCGGTCGAGCAGCAGCTGGTCGTCGAAGGGCTTCTCGAGGAAATCCAGTGCTCCGAGGCGAATGGCGCGCACCGCCTTGGGAATGTCGCCGTGGCCGGAGACGAAGATGATGCCGACGGGCGAGCCGCGGCGGATCAGTTCGGCCTGCAGCTCCAAGCCGCTCATGCCGGGAAGGCGGACGTCGAGGACGACACAGGCTGGTCGCTCGTCGTCGAGCCGTTCGAGGAAGTCGGCGGCCGAGAGGCAGGTCGCGTAGGCGTAGCCGAGCGAGGCGACCAGGAAGGCGACCGAGTCGCGGACGGCCGGATCGTCGTCGACGATGTAGATGATCGGCGGCATCTCAGGCACGGGTTTCCTCTTCGAGCAACGGCAGGCGGAAGCGGAAGGTGGTGCGGCCGGGCGTGTCGGTGTCGACGTCGAGACGGCCGCCGTGGGCCTCGACGATGGTACGGCTGAGCGAGAGCCCGAGACCGAGGCCCTCCTGCTTGGTGGTGTAGAAGGCTTCGAACAGTCGATCCTTCGCCTCCGGCGTGAGACCGGGGCCGTTGTCGGTGACGGAGATGTCGACCGCATGGGCGCCGTCGCCCGCGGTGACGACGATCCGCCCGTCGGGCCGTCCGGCGACGGCCTCGGCGGCGTTCTGCAGCAGATTGATCAGCACCTCTTCGATCTGCAGGCGATCGGCGCGCACCATCGGCAGATCGTCCGGCACGTCGGAGGTGACGACGACGCCGCGCGCCGTCGGCTCGAACAGGGCGAGGGCGTCGCGGACGATCTCACCGGGATCGACCGGCATCTGCTGCGACGGGTTCTTGCGAACGAACTCGCGCATGCGCCGGACGATCGAGCCGGCGCGCTCGGCCTGGGCGGCGATGCGCTCGACCCCCTGGCGAACGCCGTCGGGATCGGTGCCGGCGGCGATGCGCCGTTCGCAGCCGCGGGCATAGGTCAGGATCGCCGCCAGCGGCTGGTTGATCTCGTGGGCCAGCGAACTCGCCATCTCGCCCATCAGCGACAGGCGCATGGTGTGTTCCATCTGCTCGCCCTTGATGCGGGCCAGCTCGTGGGCGTGTTGCAGTTCGCGCGTCCGCTTCTTGAGAAGATGGGAGACGCGGGCGACGTGGATCGACCACCACGCCAGCGCCATGACGGCGATGGCGCCCCACCAGCGGTTCTCCCAGGCGAAGTCCATGAGGCCGAGGCGGGTGAAGCGGCCGTAGGGGCCGACCTTCAGCATGCGATAGAGATCCTGGACGCGCTGGTAGTCCTCCGGTTCGGCCCAGACGATCTCGCCGGTGTTCGGCTGCATGGCGAGGAGCGCCTGCTTCATCCGGGCGGTGAGCGCCGGCGACGTCTGCGCCACCTTGACGAAGGGCCAGCCGGGATAGAGGCGGGTGGAGACCTGGCAGCGCAGGGTGCCGGAGGGTTTGCGGGCGATGACCCGGAACTCCTCGGGCTTGGCGTCGTCCTCGGCGATCAGCTTCTCGAGCAGGCAGGAGCGGATGACGCCGGCGTCCGCCCGCCCCGAGCGCACCGCCTCGACCACGCCTTCCACCGGAAAGCCGACGAAGAGGAGTTTGGTGTCCTTGAAGGGGTCGATGCCGCGATCGAGGAATTCGGCCCAGGCGGCGCGGAAGCCGAAGGCTTCGGAAGCGACCGCGGCGACGCGTTGGCCGCGCAGGTCGTTCAGCTGTTGAACGTCGCTGAGGCCGGCGCGGACGATGACGGCGGCGGCGACCGACTCGCTCGACGACGTCCCGTCCATGTCCATCTCGGTGGCGATCGCCGTCGCCGCATAGTCGACCGCCAGTTCGAGATAGTGGCCGGGATTGGTGACGAGGAAGTCGAGACGCTGCGCCGCCACCGCGGCGGTGAGGAACGGGGCGCTGCCCGGCACCATCTCGATGCGGTACTCCGGCATGACCTTCTGCAACTGGGCGAAGGTCGCCTCCCAGGAGACTTCGGCCTCCTCGGCGCCGCGATAGGCGAGGACGCCGATGCGGACCGTCTTCGGCGCCTCCTCGGCGTACACCGCCGGCGCGGTCGCCGCGAGAAGCGACAGCGGCAGCAGCAGCGGCCGGAGAAGGCGGTCGAACCGGTTCATGGGCGGAAGTTGGACGACCGACGCCGGTTTGTCCACGCATCCGCCCGATCGAACGGGCCTCAACCGGCCCGGGACTTCATGTAGTCGGGGAAGGAGGACTTCTCGTAGGCCTTGTCGCGGACGAAGTGGAACATGCCGAGGAAGTCGCGCGGTGGCAGAAGGCCGGGCAGCCGCGTCGCCTCACGGGCCATCGGCGACTTCGGCGCGAGGCCGGCGGGGCTCTCCGGGAAGAACTGGAAGGTGGGCGTCAGGCGGACGCCGTAGCGCGCGGCGAAAGCCTTCTCGGTGAGCTTGGTTCCGTCGAGATCGGTGACCTCGCGGGCGCCGTGCAGGTCGAGCTGGAGGATGTCGAAGTTCGCCTTGACGTAGTCGGTGATCGCCGGGTCGGCGAAGTGGACGGTGTGCATGTCGCGGCAGTAGGGGCAGCCGCGCTGTTCCCAGACCACGGCGTAACGCCGGCCGTTGCGGGTCGCCTCTTCGATGTCCTCGGCGAGGTCGAGGAAGGTCTCGACGAACCAGGGCTCGTGGAAGCGCCCGTCCTCGCTCTGGGCGGCGAAGCCGCGCGTGGCGGCGACGACGGGTGCGGCGAGGGAGGCGCCGAGAAGCGACCGTCGGGTGAGGGAGAAGGACGACATGGACGTTCTCCTTTGGGATCAACCGATACGGCCGAGGACGGGGAAGGCCTCGAGCAGCCATTCGGACACGTCGGTCATGCGTCCCGAGAACAGGACCAGACCGAGCGCGACGAGGAAGCCGCCGGTGACCTTCTCGACCGTCGGCAGATGGCGGCGGAAGCGCTTCAGGGCGCCGAGGAAGGTGCCGGCGAAGGCGGCGGTGATCAGGAACGGGATGCCGGTACCCAGCGCATAGGCGAAGAGCAACAGGCTGCCGCGCACCACCGAGGCCTCGGCCGAGGCGAGGAACAGCACGGCGGCCAGCACCGGGCCGGCACAGGGGCTCCAGCCGAAGGCGAAGGCGAGGCCGAAGACGAAGGCGCCGAACAGCGTCGTCGGCTTCGAGGCCACCTGGACGCCGGCCGAGCGGTAGAGGAAGGGGATGCGCACGACGCCGAGGAAGTGCAGTCCCATGGCGATGGTGACGACGCCGGCGATCGATCCGGCCAGCGCCAGATGCTCGTTGAGCAGACGGCCGATGCCGGAGGCGGTGGCGCCGAGGGCGACGAAGACGGCGGTGAAGCCGGCGACGAAGGCGAGGGCGGGGGGCAGCATCCGGCGGGCGCTCACCGTGCCGTCTTCCGCCTCCAGTTCGGCGACGCCGAGGCCGGTGACGTAGCACAGGAAGATCGGCACCATCGGCAGGATGCAGGGCGAGACGAAGGCGAGAAGGCCGGCGACGAAAGCGCTGCCGAGGCCGACCTCGAAACCCATGGTGTTTCCCCGAAGAATATTCTGTTTTTCTGATAAGTAGTGTGCCGGAGGGGGCGGCGCCCCACAAGGTGGTGACGCGAACGTGATCGCGTCGGCGCGGCGCGACCGTGTAGTCGTCGTCGCATCAGGTCTTCGCGAGAGATCCCGACATGTCGGCGCCGCGCTTCACATCCCTCCTCTTCGCTCTCGTCGCCTCGGTCGCGCCGCTCGTCGGAAGCGCCGCCGCGATCGCCGCCGAGCTCGTCGTGCTGGAGAAGGCCGGCTGTCCCTATTGCATCCGCTTCGAGCGCGAGGTGGGCAAGACCTACGACAAGACCGACGAGGGCAAGCGGGCTCCCCTGAAGCGCATCGACAACGAGAAGCCGTTCCCCGAGGACTATCGCTTCGTTTCGCCCGATCGGATCACCCCGACCTTCGTGCTCGTCGACCAGGGCCGCGAGATCGGCCGCTTACGCGGCTATCCCGGCGAGGACTTCTTCTACGCCGCTCTCGGCACGATGCTGGAAAAGCTGCCGGGGAAATGACGGCCCGCCGACCGGTGGTTCGCCGGTTCCGTCGGTCAGGCGCGAACGAAGCGGCTCGTGCGAGCCGCTTCCTCGCGATCACTCGAATTCGGCCGACGTCGTGTCGGACTTGCGATCGTAGTGGATGGTGATCCGGCCGACCTTGCACAGGTCGATGCCCCTCCAGTAGGCGGCCGAGTCGTCGTCGGCGTAGACCACCTTCAGATCCCATTTGCAGGTCTTGGCCGACCGCGTGAAGCGGATCTCCCACTCGTCGCCGTCGGACAGGACGTCCTTGCCGAGGACGTCTTCCTCCCAATCGTCCGACCTGGTCGGCGACACGAAGACGTGGGAGATGTCGTAGCCGGTTTCGTTGACGAGTTCGAAATCCTGACGCGCTTCCTGAGCCGCGACGACGGACGACGACGTGAAGACGGCGACGAGCGCCAGTGCTGCCAGTCCGGGAAATTTCATGGTGTGCCCCTCTGTGGGGAATGCCTCCGTGGGCTCCCCCTACCCGGGCCGCATCGCCCGAGAGCGCGATCAAGTGGTTCGATCGAAAGACTTGTCAATCGTCGCGGTTGGCGGTCGTGGGACGGCCGCCGGACCGGCCGATGGGGGGACGTCTCGAAAGGCTCGGGCGACCGCCGCGCGCGGTGCAGCCACGCAAGGCGAGGCGATCCGGTCGAGCGAAACGGCCATCAACGGCCGCATGTCCCGAACGATCATCCGAAATCGAGGAAAGAATGGCGCTCCCTAGGGGACTCGAACCCCTGTTTTCGCCGTGAGAGGGCGACGTCCTGGGCCGCTAGACGAAGGGAGCAGCGGGCGGCGGTGCCGCCGGACGGGGTGGATATAGCGACCCCGTCCGACCGTGGCAAGCGGGAAATGGATTTTCCCCGGCGAAGCTTCGCTCGTCGTCGGCGCGGTAGCATCGCGACGGCGAGGGGGACGGCGGGCGCAGCGCGGTCCGCCGTCGGGCTCGGTTCGCGGTCGCCTCAGAGGCCGCCGATGCAGACGTATTTGACGTCGAGATAGTCGTCGAGGCCGTACTTGGAGCCCTCGCGGCCGAAGCCCGAATCCTTCACGCCGCCGAAGGGTGCGACTTCCGTCGTCAGCACCGATTCGTTGATGCCGATCTGGCCGAACTTCAGCTTCTCGGCGAGGCGGAAGGCGCGGCCGAGGTCGCGGGTGTAGAAGTAGCCGGCGAGCCCGTAGGGCGAGCCGTTGGCGATCGCCACCGCTTCTTCTTCGGTCTCGAAGCGGAAGAGGGGGGCGACCGGGCCGAAGATCTCGTCCTGGGCGAACTTCATGTCGATGCGGGCGTCGCAGATGACGGTCGGCTCGAAGAAGCCGTGGCCGAGCGCGTGGCGCTTGCCGCCGACGGTGACGCGGCCGCCCTTCTCCAGCGCATCGGCGACGAAGCTCTCGACCTTGGCGACCGCCTTCTCCTCGATCAGCGGGCCCTGGGCGGTGCCGGCCTCGAGGCCGTTGCCGACCTTCAGCGCCGCCACCGCGGCGGCGAACTTCTCGGCGAATTCGTCGTAGATGCCGGCCTGGACGATGAAGCGGTTGGTGCAGACGCAGGTCTGGCCGGAGTTGCGGAACTTCGAGGCGACCGCCCCGGCCACCGCCCGGTCGACGTCGGCGTCGTCGAAGACGATGAGCGGCGCGTTGCCGCCCAGTTCCATCGACACGCGCTTCAGGGCCTCAGCACCGCGGCCGGCGAGCATGCGGCCGACGGCGGTCGAGCCGGTGAAGGTGATCTTGCGCACCGCCGGGTTGTCGAGGAACTCGTCGCCGATCGGCGCCGGCTTGCCGGTCACGATGTTGACGACGCCGGCGGGCACGCCCGCCTCTTCCGCCAGCATGCCCCAGGCGATGCCGGAATAGGGGGTGAGTTCGGCCGGCTTGATCACCGCGGTGCAGCCGGCGGCGAGTGCCGCGCCGAGCTTGCGGCTGATCATCGAGGAGGGGAAGTTCCACGGCGTGATCGCGGCGACGACACCGACCGGCTCCTTGAGCACCAGGATGCGGCGGTCGGCCCAGGGCGAGGGAATGGTGTCGCCGTAGACGCGGCGGGCCTCTTCGGCGAACCACTGGACGTAGCCGGCCGAGCCGAGGACCTCGCCCTTGGCTTCGGCGAGCGGCTTGCCCTGTTCCATGGTGAGAAGCTCGCCGAGGGCGTCGACGTTGGCGCGGATCAGGTTCGCCAGCTTCATCAGGATGGCGGCGCGCTCGGCCGCCGTCTTCGCCGCCCAGGCGGGGAAGGCGGCTTCGGCTGCGGCGATGGCGCGGGCGACCTCGGCGCGGCCGACGTCGGGAATGGTGCCGAGCACCTCGCCGGTCGCCGGGTTGGTGACGGTGAGCGTGGCGCCGCCGTCGGCACCGACCCAGGCGCCGCCGATCAGGTTGGCCTCTCTCAGCCACGGGTTCTTCGCCGACATGCCGCTTCTCCATCGAATGTGATCACGAGTGGGCGCGATCGGAGCGAATGACGCCGCGCCCGTCAAGAGGCTCGACTGCGCAGGAGCCGCGCGGCGGTGAACGGTGATTTCGCGAAATCGGGCGCGAAACCGGCCACGCGACCCGTCGTCCGGGGGCGCGGAGCCGCAGGAAACGGCGGAATCGCGATGGCGGCCGTCGCGCGAAAAAATTCGATCGACGCGGCGAAAGGTCCGGGGAGCGATCGACGGCGGCGGTCCCGCGTGGGCGGCCGGGCCCCCCTCACCTCCCCGGGGCAGGAGGGCCGGACTCCTCCGCCCCTCACGCACCTGACCGCCCCCCCGGCCCAACCCC